>DUWJ01000052.1 GCA_012842765.1 Bacillota bacterium
AACGCCTACAACAATCAGAAGCCCAGTACCGCCAAACGTCACAGTGTTAGATGTAAGCCGTCCGGTTATGTTAGGCAAAAGCGCTATGATAGCCAGGAATATTGCGCCCACGAAGGTGAGCCTCGTCAACACGCGGTCGAGATACTCCGCCGTCGGCCGTCCCGGCCTGAACCCGGGGATAAATCCCCCGTATTTTCTCATGTTATCTGCCACTTCCACCGGGTTAAATGTGATGCCCGTATAGAAATAGCTAAAGAGAATTATCAAAGCAACGTATACGATGTTGTAAGCCCATACGTTGTTCATGAACGCCCTGACACCAGGTGCCATCCCAGGTATGAATTGAGCCAACGTGCCGGGAAACGCTAACACCGATGACGCGAAGATCACGGGTATAACACCCGCCTGGTTCACTTTGATCGGTATATGAGTGCTCTGCCCGCCGTAAACCCGCCGGCCTACAACCCTCTTGGGATACTGCACAGGCACCCTGCGCTGCCCTTCGCTAATTGCCACTACGCCAATTACAAGCGCCAGGCTCATCAGCACGTATACAATCGCAAACACCCAACCTGTCCCGCCCGACTTCACCAGGCTAATGACGTTTTTAACATTGCCTGGCAGCTGCGTGACAATGCCGGCAAAAATGATCAGAGAAATCCCATTCCCTATTCCTTTCTCGGATATCTTTTCGCCCAGCCAGATGACGAACGAGGCACCGGCAGTCATACTGACAATCACGAGCAAGGTCCAGACTGCCCCGGGGCGGATCGCCTCCCTGAACATTGCCGAATATCCGTATGACTGCAAAACCGCCAGGGCAACCGCGAGGTACCTTGTATACTGCGAAATTTTTCTCCGTCCCTCCGGACCCTCCTTGGACAATTCCTCAAGCGACGGAATGACAACTGTCAGAAGTTCTATCACGATCGACGCGGTAATATAGGATCCCACGTTGACCGCAAACACTGACAGCCTCTGTATACTGCCTCCTGAAAACATGTCGACAAGGCCCAGAAGGCCGCCGCCTGTCTCGCCCATTACCGCCTGAAACACCTCTGCGACCTTGGCCATATCGACACCTGGCGCCGGTATGAATGCACCAAGTCTGTACACGAACAACAGGAATGCGCTGTAGAGGATCTTCTTGCGAAGATCCGGGACCCTCCAAGCATTTACGAGCGCTGCCAGCACCTATACCACCTCCGCGGACCCTCCCGCCGCCTTGATCTTCGACATTGCGCTCTCACTGAACTTGTCAGCGCGAACGGTGAGGGACTTCGTAAGCTCTCCGTCTCCAAGAACCTTAACAAGCGCGTCATGACCTTTCACAAGGCCCTTTTCGCGGAGCGCATCCCTGTCAACCTCATCACCAGCCTCAAAAACCCGCTCGAGGTCGGAAACGTTAACGACTGCGTATTCAACCTTATACTTGTTGGTGAAGCCCCGCTTCGGCAGCTGCCTGTAAAGCGGTGTCTGCCCACCTTCAAACCCAGGGCCCTTGCCTCCGCCTGAGCGAGACAGCTGGCCCTTGCTACCCCGGCCGGCAGTCTTGCCGTGCCCGGAACCCGTACCCCGGCCTACTCTCTTGGGGGCGCGCTTCGCGCCGGCCGCGGGCTGTAGTTCATGCAGTTTCATTGCTGTACCCCTCTCAGTCGATCTCAGTAACTTCGACCAGATGACTTACTTTGTTGATCATGCCCCTGATAACAGGGTTGTCGTCGTGTTCAACCGTCTGGCCAATCTTGCGGAGGCCCAGAGAGCGCACAGTCGCCCGCTGGTCTTTGGGTCTGCTGATGGTGCTTCTCTTCAACGTGACAACCAGCTTCTTTGCCATCTTTCGACCCCTCCTACCTAGCAAGTTCCTCGACAGACTTGCCGCGTGTCCGAGCCACCTGCTCCGCGGTGCGCATGGACTGCAAGCCAACCAAGGTAGCATTGACCATGCTCATTGGGTTATTCGACCCAAGAGATTTCGTGAGTATGTCGCGATAACCCGCAAGTTCGAGAACCGCCCTAACAGCGCCTCCAGCTATGACTCCCGTTCCAGGGCCAGCGGGTTTAAGCATAACACATCCGGCGCCGGATTTCGCGGTCACTTCATGCGGAACAGTAGTTCCCACCATAGGGACGGACACCAAGTTCTTCTTGGCATCGTCGACTCCTTTTTTTATGGCCTCCGAAACTTCGTAGGCCTTCCCAAGCCCAGCCCCAACATGCCCGTTTTCGTCACCCACAACTACCAGCGCCCGAAAGCTCCGCGTTCGGCCGCCTTTAGTCGTCTTGGCCACGGGGTTGATGCTAACCACTCTTTCCTTAAGATCCAGACTATCAGGATTGATCTTAGCCATTTACTGCCCTCCCCCGCCTCAAAACTCTAAGCCGCCCTTGCGCGCGGCCTCAGCCAATGCAGCTACCCTGCCATGGTAACGATTGCCGCCACGGTCGAATACGACCTTACGGATTCCCTTCTCTATGGCTCGCTCCGCCGCTACTCTGCCCACTTCCTCCGCCGCGGCAATGTTTCCACCATACCCTACCTTTGCCCTGATGTCCGGCTCCACAGAAGACGCCGCCACCAGGGTGTGGCCTGTCGTATCGTCTATTATCTGAACATATATGTGGGCATGGCTCCGAAACACAGACAGCCTAGGGCGTTCGGGGGTTCCACTAACATCCTTCCGAACGCGCTGATGACGGCGGGCCAGGGCCTCTTTCCTGTCAACCCTATTGTACATTGCACGTCGCTCCTTTCATTCTGCCGCAAGCTGCAGCATCAGCCGATCTTGCCGGCCTTGCCAGCCTTCAGCGCAACGCGCTCGCCCGCGTATCTTATGCCCTTGCCATGGTATACTTCGGGCTCTCTGACAGCCCTTATGTTCGCAGCAGTCTGCCCGACCAGCTGCTTATCTGTGCCCCTGACTGTTATCTTCGTCGGAGACGGAACGTCTATCTGAATACCGTTTTCCGGGACTATCTCCACAGGATGCGAGTAGCCGACTTGCAGCACCAACGTTTCGCCTTGCTTGGATGCCCTGTATCCCGTCCCTATGATCTCGAGGGATTTTTCAAACCCCTCTGTAACCCCATGCACCATGTTGGCGATGAGCGCCCGGGTCAGGCCGTGCATAGATCTGTCAAGTCGATTATCGGATGGACGCGTAACCCTGATCTCGCCGTC
>DUWJ01000364.1 GCA_012842765.1 Bacillota bacterium
GCAGGCTGCATGCGTCCGCAAACTCAGAGGCCGACTTGGAGGCCGCCCCATTCATGGGCATTGGAGTTTTGCCCGGCTAGTCTGAGAAGAAGCCCGAATGTTGACAGGAGATCTATTGAGCCATATACTGTTTCTGACTGACCATTCAGTCAGTCAGTGGCAGCATTTGCACACGAGCGTCATCTAGCGCAATCCATTCCGAAGGAGCAATTCCACATGATATTGGTAACGGGAGCAACAGGCCATATAGGCAATGTCCTTGTGCGGGAACTCATAGCCAAAGGCGAAAGCGTAAGAGCCTTGGTGATGCCCTCCGATGACGAGCGGCCAATAGCAGATCTTCCTGTTGACATAGCATGGGGCAACGTGTTGGTTCCCATTACTCTGGAGCGAGCGCTCGAAGGCATCGATACTGTCTACCATTTAGCCGGCCTAGTCAGCATAGCCCCAGGGCAGGAAGAACTTCTTGAAAGCGTCAATGTAGGCGGCACCCGAAACGTCATCGAGGCTTGCATGAAAATGGGCGTTCGGCGACTAGTCTACTGCAGCTCTATCCATGCCATTGTGGAACCGCCACCGGGAATACCCATCGATGAGTCCTGCGGATTTGATCCTAGCAAATCCCGGGGCGATTATGATCGTTCCAAGGCCCGAGCATCCCTCGAGGTTCTCAATGCGGTAGAACAAGGCCTCGACGCCGTCATTGTCTGTCCCACGGGGGTAATAGGGCCCTATGACTACCTCGATTCCATCATGGGGCAGGTCATACGAGATCTGGCCTCCAACTCCATGAAGGTTCTTCCCGCCAAGGGAGGCTACGATTTTGTGGACGTCCGAGATGTGGCCGCCGGCCTCATCCTTGCCGCCGAAAAAGGAAGAACCGGAGAAGCATACATCCTCTCCGGAAATTACATCGATATCAATTCATTGGGAGCCCTAGTAGACGAGCTGTGCGGGCAAAAGCCGGTGAGGCGTCCCCGCGTGCCTATGTGGCTTGTTCAGGCATGTGCCAACTGCTCAGACTTTTTCTGTAACATGACCGGGAGAAAATCGCGTCTTACAAGATACTCCATTGAGACGCTTCTTAGCAACGCTAATATAAGCAGCGCCAAGGCTCGTCAGGAACTTGGCTATTCACCGCGGCCATTGCGGGAATCCATTGCAGATACGCTGAAATGGATGGCGGAGTCGGATCGTTTGGGGACAACAGCCTAGATCTCCGATCCTTCACACCATTCCATTCCCTCGTCTCGAGTTTCAACCTCTATCGTCACCCATTTGATCCCTTCAATGACCCAATCCGTCTCCATGCGCGCAGTCGTAGGCTTGTCGGATGATTCCTCATAAGCCCCAGTGGAGACCGTCGTCTTTTGGTCTTTCTCCTTTGCACCCATGTCCCGCAAGTCGTCTCTATGTGATTCAAGGCTCGGGGACACGACAGAGCCATGTTCTTCCTCTTCGAACAAGTAAGGTTCGAGTTCAAGAACAAGCTCATTCCCACGAGGCATCGAGGCAATTTTCGCCATCACATCGTCGACTTCCATGTAAAGGACTCCTTCCATGGACATCGAATCGTAGACATAGTCTCCCTCATCGAAAATGCTCACGTTGCCTCCGCGCACACACATGGAAAGCACTCCGCCGGGCGCATCCTCAGGGACCACGACGGACATCATCTTCGTCACACGTCCCCCTCTATGCTGGCGCAAAGTGACAGACACGTTCACCGCCTCGCCCGGCCGCACAGTAGGCTCCATAACTCGCACGCTCTCGATCATTGCCGTCCGACGCACGGGCTCGACTTCAACGTACATTTCTATGCCTTCAATCTCCACCTTCTCTGCAGCGTTGTTTGCAACCAGCCATAGTGTGTCATAGGGCTCACCTACACTCATCCCCGCCACATCAGAAGGGCTGAAAAACGTGTTCGCCCGCTCATATGGATCATGGCCAGCCATCTTTATCTTAAGAGAAACATTTGCGGTCCCAAGTCCCATTCGATCTGTAACGCCGTCCATGGCCGCCAAGGCCGCAGCCCCAAATATGTCGGCAATAAGCGACTCGTCCGGAGCAATAAACGTCGAGATTTGTCTGTTGCGACCGGTCTCTTTGTCAACCACCCTTATGGACACAGGCACATACGCATCTGCCTGGCCCAACCGCCCGCCAATACCGTTCAGACGATCCTGAGTAATAACCCCCACTGTAGCTCCGGGAGCAAGAACCTTAAATGGCGTAGATTCAGATTTGATTATGCCTTGAACCGACGCAGAGCACGCAGACAATGCGCTAGCTCCCCGGCCCAGCAGTGGATGGCCAAAGGCCAGGAAAGCGTCGCCGTCTACATACGTAAC
>DUWJ01000365.1 GCA_012842765.1 Bacillota bacterium
ATACTGTGATCCTGTTCGCATCTGGCAAGACGGTCCTTGAGTGTCGGAGATGGAGGGGCATTGATCAATGGCTAATGAACGAATAAGTGTGGTGCAAGGTGACATAACTTTGGAACGTGTAGATGCCATTGTCAACGCGGCAAACAGCAGCTTGCTTGGGGGAGGAGGCGTAGACGGCGCCATACATCGGGCTGCCGGTCCTAAGCTGCTTACTGAATGCAGAAGGATAGGAGGATGCGATACGGGAGAAGCTGTCGTTACCGGAGGATATCGTCTGCCCGCCAAATGGGTGATACACACGGTCGGTCCCGTATGGCATGGCGGTGGACTCGGCGAAGCAGAATTGCTGACGAATTGTTATCGGAATGCTCTGCGTCTTGCTGTAGAAAATGGTGCGCGCACTGTGGCTTTTCCGTCGATCAGCACTGGCGCCTATCGTTATCCGGTAGACGAGGCATCGCGAATTGCGATTCGTACAGTATCGGAGTTCCTGTCTGTAGATGACACCATAGAGGAGGTCAGATTCGTCTGTTTTGACACACATACGTATTCCGCGTACCAGAGGGCTCTCGAGGAGCACCTGGGCACTCAGGGCCTGCCGCGGAACTCAGCGTCGCCATGACGGAGTCTGCTCGTTAGCAGATCGTGGTCGGCATGTTCGGCGGGTTAATGGTATACTCTTGCGTTGGCAGTGGATTTGTGCAAGGGAGATATGTGGAGTTTGCCGGTGATGTTTGGCATCACGATTAACACTTCACTAGCTTAGCCGTATCCGGCTTTGCTCAGCTCAGTCTGTAGCGACTCTTCTGTCAAATGGAGAGCATTGAGGTTTTCGTAGTGCACTTTTCTCTCCAACTCTACCGTCTGAGCGAGGCCGAAGAACCTTATAATGCAGCTCTCATGACAGAAGATGCCATGATGTTCGGAATGTCAACGCAAAACACATAATACTATGAATAAAAAGTTCAATTGCCGTAACAAGTGTCTGAGACTTCAGTGGTGGAGATCGAGTAAAAAAGAGGGGAATTTCGACGCAATAGCGAGGCCGACGTCGTTTCCCCTCTACTTGTAATTAAGTTATGAGTCCGTTAATTGCTGATTTTGGTCAGCTTTCTAATTCCCCTTGGCCAGATAAAGCGAAGATTCCTCCGATAAGAAGGATTGCGCCGGGCCAACCGAAGTCGCCTTTACCAAAGATCCAGCCGAGAACAGCGGCAATAAGCATGATGATGCCAGCCCATTTCGGGTACGCCATTGCACAGCAAGCTGCAATGAGTCCCGCTATGGAGATAAGAACAACAAGCCATCTCAGATCATCAACTGGAACGAACATACCCCAGATTGAACCAATCAGCCCGAGTATGAGTCCGGTAACTCGCATTCTAGTCCCTCCTCACATTTAATCACTCTTGTGCCTGGTTCAGTACAAACGCGTCGGCCTCGCCACGTCCGACACTGACCTTGGACACAACTTGGAAACCAAATCATACGGCTTCCAACTATTAGCTTAATCGTTCTCTCCAATACTGTCAACCGAAGAAGATGAATTCTTACGCAATATTGCGCAAACACGCTAAAAACCACGAGGTCAATGCGGAATCCACGTCGGTTGTACCCCCGAAAAGGCGATGGGCAAGGGAAGATCTCGTGACATTTTCTGTTAGCCGGGCAGCTTGGCGTGTATGCCCTTGGGGCCCTGGGGCGGCAAGAGTAATCTTGGTGATTGAGAAGGCAAGATAACACCGGGAATGAGGGCATTGCTATAGGATACGGGGTAGGCGGTGCTTGAAGCTAGATAGGGAGTCGCCATAAGAAGTTGGAAGGGCTCATAATTGCGCAGAGGTTGACTGATGAGAAGGAGTTTGGGAGGAGCTGTCGAAGTATGCAAGCAATACAACCGGTTGCAAACATAATCATAGTAAGGACAGAATGCCGAGATAAATAAGGTATTATGAGTAAAACAACCGATTGCTATGCTAGGAGATGTTGCAATGAGGCCGACGCTTCAAGATATGGCGGATATTCTCAATTTGTCTAAATCAACAGTGTCAAGAGCGTTGTCTGGCGATCCTCGTGTAGCCCAAGCTACCCGCGCCAGGGTTGAATCTCTTGCAAAGAGCATCGGCTACACGCCTAACCCGATTGCTCGAGGGCTTGCGACTCGCCGGACCAACACAATTGGTCTTGCGGTTCCATGTGCACCTCGCTCGCTGTCTGACCCGTTTTACTTGGAGTTTCTAGGGCATGCGGGCAATGCGGCCATGAAATGCGGTTATAGCTTATTGCTATCGGCGGCAGAAGAGGACGGTGCAGACACTCATAATGCGCATGTGCGGCTGGCAAGTTCCGCTAGGATCGACGGGATGATCCTGACTGAACCAAAGATCAAAGATGAACGAATTGCGGCATTAAAAAAGGCGGGCATTCCCTTTGTCTTCCTTGGGATGACGTCTGATCCAGATGTGTCGTGGGTTAGTTGTGACAACAGGCTTGGCGCTGCTGAAGCGGTAGCGTGGCTTACGGGGCTTGGGCATACCAGGATCGCGTGTCTTACCGGTCCTGCGGATCAAACGGCTTCCGATGCTCGATATCGAGGCTATTGCGAGGCCCTGGACGAGGCTGGAATTCCCCTTGACCTCAATATCGTGGCTTCAGGGGATTTCACTCAAGCTGGAGGGCATGCTGCCATGAGGGAAATATTGGAACGTGGGAAGACTGTGTCAGCCGTATTCGCCTCAAATGATGTCATGGCGCTGGGCGCTATGTGCGCTCTTCGCGAGAGTGGACTGTCGGTGCCAGAGGACGTGTCGCTTGTTGGCTTTGATGGGATCGCTTTCGCGCAATACTCGACGCCGCCATTGGCAACTGTGCAGCAGCCCATTGATGAGTTGGGAAATGCTTCGGTTGAAGTTCTCATAAAACTGATGTGTGGAGATAACGGGGGACCTATACATCGGGTGATGCCGGCGAGGTTCCGGCCTGCTGGCTCTGTGGCTGCGCCAGGGCGTGCTTTTGTGTTGGAAAGCCCGGATTGAATGTAGTTTGCGACGTACCAAGCTGGAATCCGCCTACAAGATTGGAGGTGATGCTGCGATCATTTCGCCGAGCTCAACCCTGTGAGTGTCAGTTTTTGTAAGCGAGCACGAGTTAGCCAAGAAAACTGCGAAAGCGGAGGGATTACAGTGAAGCGAAAGATGATTGTGTTACTCATCCTTGCGCTTGCCATCTGCAGTCTGCCAGGGGCCACTGCTGAGAAGAAACTTACAGTGATTAGCGGATGGTCAGGGCCTGAGATGGATGCGTTCATGCCCGTGTTGAAGGCATTTGAAAAGGAAACCGGAATCCGTGTGGACTACCAGATTTATCGAGCAGAAGATTTGGCGGTCTTGCTTCCTGCTCAGTTTAATGCCAAAACTACGCCTGGGGACGTCATATACATGTGGTCGTGGTTTATTACCAAACATGCAAAAGATGGCCATGTGCTTGAGATGACCGGGAGCCTTAAGGATGCCGACTTCATTCCAGGGGCGCTTGATGCCGTCAAGGTCGATAACAAGCTGTGGGGCGGGGTATATACCGGCAAGGTGAAGCCGGGGTTCTGGTACCGGAAATCGTTTTTCAAAAAGCATGGACTTTCCGAGCCGAAAACATGGGATGAATTCGTCGCACTCTGCGCCAAACTCCAGAAGATATCCGGCGTAAAGGCACCAATTGCCAGCGGAAATGGGGTTGGGTGGCCTCTGTCCGACATTACGGAGCATTTCATCGCTACATATGCCGGTCCTCAGGTGACATACGGTTTGATAGACAAGAAAGTCAAGTGGACTGATCCTGTGGTGAAATCCGTATTTACAGATAGGATTGTTCCGCTGCTCAAAGCGGGTTACTTTAGCGAACCGATTGAGTGGACCATGGCTCTCGATCTATGGTGGAGGGGAGACTATGGTCTTTACTTCATGGGCAGCTGGATCACGGGCATGGTTGATAACCCAGATGATCTGGGCGTTTTCTCTTTACCAGGATGCGAAGGCATAGTATTTGCGCCTGACTACGCTTTTGTGCCAGCCTACACCAAATATCCTGCAGAGGCCAGAAAACTCCTCGCCTTCCTCTCAACTAAGGGTCAGGAGATACAGGTTTCCACAGGTGGACATATTGCTACATACAAGGTTCCGCTCAACGCCTATCCCCCTGTTGACCGCGGGGTAGCCTCCCTTCTCAAGGGAGTTGTTGCTCTGCCCGACCTTGATGATACTATCGGAGGCGAGTGGCAGGCGGCGTTCTGGGATCAGCTCAAACTGCTCTGGGTGAGCCCAGGCAGGGTCAATGAGGTCCTTGAGAATCTGCAGCGGAAGGCCAATTAATCGTAATTGGTAGGGCTCCGGAGCAACCAATCTTGACAATGTGGCGCTCCGGAGCGCCTTTTTCTCAGAGCAAGATGTCAGTTGGGAGGTGGCGCTATGGGTCAGACGCGTGGTAGAACGCTTTTTTTCATTCCGGCCCTGGCATTGTTGGCTCTTTTTGTCGTTTATCCAGTAGCAAACACGATATGGTTGAGTTTTTTCACGCCGGAAGGCGAATTCGCATTCTTCAAGAATTATGCGGATGTCCTCTCTCAGCCGGAGATATTCGACCCGCGAGGGTTCGAACGGGGCTTCCCTTATGGGGCGTTGATTCACAACGTCATATGGATAGTGTTACACCTGCCCCTTACCGTGATATTGGGGTTGGTATTCGCAGTCATTCTCAGAGATATCAAGGGTGGAGCCATAGTCAAGTCAATAGTCTTTCTTGGAATGGTCACCCCCATGGTTGTGGGAGGCATAATCTTGAGATTCCTTTTTGATGGGAATGTCGGAATCATCCCATCAGTACTGGCCCTTTTCGGTTTTGCGCCGCGAACTCTCACAGCCTATCCGGATACCGCTCTCTTTTCCCTTATAGCCGGGTCGCTTTGGCTGTGGACTCCGTTCAGCATGGTGCTTTATTCGGCAGGCCTGGAGACTATACCTGACTTTGTGTATGAAGCCGCAGTGATAGACGGTGCTTCGCCTTGGAGGATATTTTTCAATATCACTGTGCCTTTGCTCAAACCAGTCACCGGTGTCGTGGTTACCATGACATTCCTGTGGGTTCTCAAGATCTTTGATATCGTTTTCGTTGCTACCATGGGAGGACCGGGAGGGGCGTCGAACGTGCTGGCGTTGCAGATGTACATGTATGCCTTCCGTGAGTTCAATCCGAATGCCGCGGCCGTTGTGGCGACGTTCCTCATGATTGTAGCTCTTGTGGTGTCCATACCTACTTTCAAGGCTGCAGGGGGTGAAGAATGATGAGAACCGTAGGATGCAGCAGTGGGCACAAAGTGATTACGTATGTGGCTGCTGGGCTCATAGCGCTCATATGGCTTATCCCTTTTTTGGGAGTCTTCATGGCCTCAATAAGGCCTTTGTCGGAGATAAACAGGGGATGGTGGAGGTTTGATTCGTTCACTCCAACCTTCAAAAACTATGTAGGCGCTTGGAATCATCCTGCAGCTCCGATTTCTGAGGGCATGCTTAACTCACTCAAGGTGGCGATTCCTGCCACTATCATACCTGTATTTGTAGCGTCGATCGCGGCATATGGATTTGCGCGTTTCAAATTCCGGGGGAGAGATCAGCTCTTCATTCTAGTCGTAGCGCTGATGACTTTGCCGCAGCAGATGATAGCGGTGCCGATGTTCCAGATGATGAACAAGCTTGGCGCGGTTGATTCGTATTCAGGCCTAATTCTGGTCCACTCGGCTTGGGGAATTCCATGGGCCCTCTACTTCATGAGAAATTACTTTACCACGCTGCCCATTGAAGTGGAGGAAGCTGCGAAGGTGGATGGGGCATCAGATTGGAGGATCTTCTTCCAGATCATCATGCCCATGGCGCTTCCCGCCATCGCCTCGGCGGCGGTATTGCAGTTCATGTGGGTATGGAGCGATTTCTTTCTTGCGTTGATCCTCATCTATTCGCCTGCGAAACTCCTTGCTACACAACGTGTGCCACTGCTTCGCGGGATCTACCATGTGGACTGGGGCATTCTAGCTGCAGGCAGCATAATCGTGATGGCTGTTCCTATTATTGTCTTCGCCGTCATGCAGAGATATTACATCAGAGGCATGGTCGGCTGGGTGTCAAAATGACAGATTGTGATTACTAGGCTATGGGAGGGCAATGTATGTTCCGCAAAGTCGATTTCTTGGAAAAATCCCTTGACGACCATGCGCCATATGCAGGAGAAGACAGGATTGCCGAGATCAGACGTCTTGCTGAAGACCTCGGCAGCCTGCGGGTGCTTCATGTAAATTCTACTTCTTACGGGGGAGGTGTGGCCGAACTTCTTTACACCATAGTCCCGCTGATGCGCGATGCCGGACTTGACGCTGAGTGGCATGTGATCGATGGCGCGCCTGACCAGTTCTTTGATATCACAAAGAAGATACACAACTCCTTGCAAGGGGCAAACACTCCGCTGAGCGATGGCGAGTGGCGACTGTACGAGGACATAAACAGGGAGTTGGCCGAGGCATTCCCCAGAGGCCCTTGGGACATAGTAGTGGTCCATGATCCCCAACCCTTGGCTGTGTTGACCTTCCTGGATTTGATTTCCGAATCAGATCGCCCCGTTGTTGGCAGGTGGTTTTGGCGATGCCACATCGACCTGTCAACGCCATTGGAAGAGACGTGGCAGAAGCTCTGGCCATACGTGAATGCATATGATGGAGCGATCGTTACGAGCCGGCAATACGCGCGGGACGAGATGACGCTTCCGGTTGCTGAGATAACTCCGTCCACGGATCCCACTAGCCCAAAGAATTTCCCTATTCCAGAGGGCGAAGCAAGGAAAATGATGGGCTCATTTGGCGTAGATCCTGCTAGACCCATCATTGTGCAGGTATCAAGGTTTGATCCTTGGAAGGATCCGTTTGGCGTGGTGGAAGCGTATCGAATGCTCAAGG
>DUWJ01000366.1 GCA_012842765.1 Bacillota bacterium
AGTGGCACCTGCAACACATCTGCGATTTGGATATATCATGACAACATCGCTCCCTTCGCTTCAACCGTGCACAGAGACATCCTCCCTCTTCAGCCAGTACCCGCACAGGGCTGCCGATGGGAAAGGCCGAGGAAGAACCCCCCAGCCTCTCCCATACATCTTAAAGCCAAGTGATCTAGCCTGTTAGTCAGTAATTGTATAGGTCACGGTGACGTCGTGATCGCCTGCCGGGACAGTAATGTCCGCCTTGCCATCATAGGTGAGCGTCACTGTCTGCACTGACCCAGGTATGCAGGAATCTACTACAGTTACGGAACCAGCGCCGAGCTCCTCGCAATAACCCATTCCTGGTCCCTTCACGCTCAGGCTCAAGCCAGCAAACGGTATACTTGCCTGAGCCGTTATCTTCCTATTAGAGGCATTGGTGACGTACATCAGACAAACCTGAAGGAGCGTATGGGGGTACGCAACCATGTTGTCGTCGACCTCTTCAATTGGCAGCCAGTCAAGCTGTAGCGTCCCGCCAGCGTCCGCCCAGATCTTGTCGATTTCCGGAACCACGATCGTAACGGTGTGCGAGGCGCTATCCGCCGCGAACGAAATCGCCGAGAACCCCAGAAGCACCAAGAGAAGGACCGACCACATTACTTTCCGTCTGGACATTTGACAAAAGACCTCCCATTCTTGACTATTCTCAATTTGAAGTTCGCAGTTGGCCACCCCGCTCACTTCAATCTCCTAAGCCTCTAGCCAGTATGTAACCGGGCTGGCTCACGCCCTCGTTGCCGTGGGATTGTCAAGTGTGCCTAAACTGTCAACGTATAAATGACAACAATCTCGTAGGTATCAGGACGGACCTCCAACGTAGCCAGGATCCTATAGAAGATTGAGAATTCCCTGGGCAGGCTCGTGCCTGGATGGCATGATGCATCATCTATCAGAAGCACATGGGACGCACCAAGCTCCAGCCACTTATTGGCAGGGCTGAGCGATTTGAGCACCTCAAGTGTGAGACCATTTGGAATGCATTGCGCATTCACCGTTACCTCCCTTGGAGAATCGTTTGTTATCCACCTGAGGTCGCCCGCCTCCAGCACATGCTGAACAAATCCTGTATTATCATTGCGTGCCTGCAAAGTAGCGTGAACGCCGGGGCAACTCAGCCGAACAACGTCCACGGCTGGAACACATATTGTGATATTGTGAGTCACAGACTGTGGAACCGCGCCGCAGACAGCCGCTGATACTATCATAATTGTGAGAAAAATCCCCAAACCTACTGCTAATCTGCTAGTCAAGATACTTAACCTCCTTCTTACACTGAAACATAGCTTCTCTTTAGAAAACGCTGAATTGTGCCATTTCATGATGAGACAATCGCAGTCTATAGCAAATCCCATTGACAGCTTGTCGAATCCTATGGATTCGCAAACGAGGCATTCCGATACGTGCATTCCGAAACATGGTTTGTATCTGGCGATTCGCACAGCCTGTCTTTTACGCGATATTTCTCCATCTTCACTCGAGGTACCGAGATATGCAAGGTCATTCGTTTCTTGTCGGTCGCCCACTATCGGAAATGCGCGGTCTTGCTTGGCTCTTATATAACATCAGCGATCTATCACACGGGATGATTCTTGAAAATGTATATAAACGAAGGAGGGTGTCGACTGGTACCAATCGCACCTCGCCTCTCAACCTTGTGGGTAATAGGGGCCGGAAAACCAGCTAGTACCTCTGAGCGAAGCACACAGCAAGGAAAAGCATCGCCTAGGCAGGAGGTTCGAAGGCCCTCTCATCGAAACGAACACACGAGAATCGCCGGGCTCGACATGAAGGGAGGATATGGGTTTTCCGGAATAGTGTAGCCAGCAGTCGCAGGGCTGTATCGAACAGCCTTGAGGGCAGAGCGCCAGCCCTTGCCAGGCAATCATGGCGTGCATGGGCTTCTCTTCGTCAGACATATCATGCAAACCAAATTACGTGACGAGATACATGGCCAGCAGGGAGCGACAAGAAGAACCAAGGGACAGGTCGGGCGCACTCGAAACATGAACCTGCACCATACAGGAAGAGCCCCGCATCAGCCATGACTTCCGGGGTAACCTGCCCTTCCGTCAGTGTATACCGTGGTGATAGTCGAGTATCATGCAAACAAGACACCCAAGGAATCGCTGCGGCGCCATTCGATCGGGACTTTGACGGCTCAATGGCGGATGGCCTTGGCCCGTAGAATTCAAGTGCGGCCAATGCTGCAAGAAGGCTTGCAGTGTGAAGATCGCGGGAATATGCGATGGGCTCTTGTTTCTAGCTCCTTTCGATTCTTAGAGATAGTCATCACGCTATTCGGCGAAAACAGCGTAATAGAGACTGAGTATGTGAAGTTCGCGCTGATACCTTGGGGTGGAATGTGTGTAGGATAGAACTTTGAGTGATGCGAGTCCCCACGGATCGAGAATAACCGATAACCCACGAGTCCTTCCAAGGGCTTCATACAATTGCCTGCTTCAGCTCTTCCCACATCGACTAGTGCATGAACCCAAAGCCCTCGCCTATAACGAACCAGAATCACCTCTGCCGGGAATCTTCCGCGGGAATCGGAACACGGACGTTCGAACAACCCAAAGACTCCCGCAGGGCCTGTGGCATTAGCTGTGCAAACTATCTTGAGAGACGAGTTCCGTTCCATGCGGAAATGGCTAAGCGCGCAGTGGCGGTCTCTTCCGCGCTTCGCTGATTCGCACAATTGCATACTCCCCGCAGACAGCCCCATGAGTATCTAGTCAGGTCTTCATCAGCTGCGGCAGACAGTTAATGAAGACCTCCGCGATCAACCGCGCTATTGGCCATGAGCACAGCAAGACCTGCAGTGGCGAGAGAGCTGGCACACTGTCTGCCTTCCCGCCCGGTTTTTAGTCATCTGTCGGGCCCCGCCGACCAACATGGGTCATCATGGGGATAATTCGGGAACCAAGGGATGCCCTTGAGTTTGCTCACCGAGAGCGTCTTGGCAAACCACAACCCGATGTCCTCACGAGCAGTCGGGCCTTGAAAACGCTTTGCTTCGCCAAAGAGCGTCAGGGGGATTCGGGCATTCGCCTTCTCAAAGCCCCCCGAGGTCCTAGAACCAGGAGCTCGTGCGATCGACTCTAACATATTGCGGACCCTCCCCACATCCATGGGAGATGCAGCACAGACGGCATATCCTTCCTGGCCCGGGTTGTTTTCTGAATCCTCCAGAGGGGAGACGTAATAGAGCTGCGGGTCGGCGCCAAGCCCCAACGCCTGTACATATGCCACGGCGGCGCACAGCTGGAGTGGAGAATCACCGTTGATGATATAGATGAACGCAGGAAGATGCCGTCCCATCAAGAAAGGCTCGAGAGCCAAATAAGTCTCCCTGCTCAGGATTATGACCGGAACCGACCTGTTAACCATCGGCACCGAAACCCGGTGAGCAGCGACGTCCTCGGCACTGCCAAGCTCAACTGCGATGTCTACCCACAAGTTGTCGGCCCCCACTTCCGGTGCGCACACCCTTTCGGTGAAACAGAATCCAGAGCCTACATCCACACGAATGCCTTGAGCAAATGACGGAGATTCCGCATACTGCCTAGACAAATAGTCCATGAGCAAGTATTCCGCTGGGTACATCGGAAAATAGTGCCCGCCCGTGGTCCATATCTGCTCAGCTCGAGCCATGGAACGGCGAAGCGCCGTCACGTTATCGGGGACCATGATCGCATCGGAAATTCCGTTCATTAGAAGCGCCGGGCGGGGCTGGAAATCCGGCACATTGATGGGATCGACGATCTGAAGCGCATCGACGAAATCATCGGGGTTTACCATGTTTGCCCAGGTGGCTGCGCGGAAGACATCGAGGACACTCGTATCCCCGTTCTCAAGTATGCCTCTAACCCCTGAGCCAGCCACTACCAGCACGGCATTTGCGAACCTTGGCTCAACCTTGAAGGCCAACGAGGCAACAATTCCGCCCAGACTGACGCCTGCAATCGATATAGCGCCCTGGTCGATATCGTCACGCGTGGCAAGCCAATCTACAGCGCGACGGACATCTATGACCGCTCGACGCAGATTGTTTCTGATCGCATCAGGCGAACCAACGATCAGCTGCTGTCCTGGTATGAGAGGCATCCCCTTCGTGCGCTTGTGGTGGTATGGAAGGCTGGGGGTCATTACTGCAACTTTTCGCTTGGCACAGAAGTCCGCAATGGTCCAAAACTGGTACGCTGAGTCAGAGAACATGCCATGGAGGCCGACTAGGCAGGGCATCGGGTTCATCGTTTCGAAAGACGCCCCCGCCTCCCATGGAAGCATGAACCTGGAATACACGGTGTCTCCAAGGTTAGCATAGCTGATCTCATACTCCCGATACCAGGGACTAGATCCCAACGGGATCTCTTTGACATCAAGGGGGATGCCTGCATCATAGGAATAAAAGGCCTCCACCTCGGCTCGGGATGGAGCCACGGCAGACGTCCCGGGAGCGACTTCTGAAGTCGTAGAAGCTCCCGATACAGCTATGACCGGAATTATCACGATAGCGAGGACAACTCCGAAGACTCTGGCTGCTACTGAGTTTATTTGTGTCATAACCGTAAGAACCTCCTGGCAAGTTTTATACATCATACACCAGCAGGCCGCGGCATTCCACTCCTTGTTGATTTCCCAATTGTCCACGACCGCGAGTCGCCCGGCCGGGCTAAAGTAACAAGACAGCAGAACACCTATATAGAACAGATGGTCAAGCTCGGGGTTCCGCTTCACATATCCCGTAAGGGGCTCTACTAGTTCAATGAGGGATATATGCATTCGATGCCCGAGAGGAATACCGGAACACAATCAACAATGAAATTCGCAACCATCAACGGCAAGCCCATCGATGAGATATTAGCAGCGCAGCGGTCCGTCATCTCCCATGACAATGAGTCGGCTTGAGTTACTCGTCAACCAGCTGCAGTGTTGCCTTATACATCCTGCGAAAACTGGGGATCTCGGATGGCAACGAGATCGCGATGGGCTTTGCCGCGGGCCGCGACCTGGTAGTCGACTAGCTCTTACGGCGATACCGGTGATGCAAAGCTCCGGGATCAGACATTTCCTCTGTACGATGGGCGGCATAGGCCGCCCACAACTCTCTCACAACTTCCTCACAATGTAGCGGTCCTCGAGTGCCAACCAGTTCTGAGGAAAGTCAAACAACAGGTTCCAATAGCTTGTGCCCCGCAGACCGTATTCTCCTACAAGTGAATGCGCGGCAACAGACGAACGAACGTCTTCGAACCATACTTCATGCTCCGCGCCTGATTGATCAATGTAGCGGAACCATGGAGCCTTGCCGATGTCATCGAAGTTGATGTTTATGCCATGGCGCGCGGCGATTGCGGTGGCCTCGGCTGGCGTAACCGTATCTGCCAGCCTTCCGGCGGCCGCCGGCAGCGTCCAATCATAGCCGTATAAAGGTATCCCCATCAGTATTTTGTTTGCGGGGATCTTGCCAATCGCGTAGTCCAACACGCGCCGCACCAGATTAACAGGAGCAATGGCCATAGGGGGTCCCCCCGACCAACCCCACTCATAAGTCATGAGCATGGTGAAATCGAGTGAAGGCGCCAGCGCCGCGTAGTCAAATGTGCCCACCCAGGGCAGCGTAGGCCAATCAGCCCATTTCGGCGCCATAGCATTGGAAAGCGTGAGTTTGCGGGAGTGGGCAGCGTCTGAGAGAGCAGCCATGAATGCTGTGTATAGTTCCCTGTCTTCAGGATACATGTTCTCAAGGTCGATATTGACGCCTCCAAAACCTTCGGATACAGCGACATCCACGATGGCCCCTATAGTTGCCACGCCTGTAGGCTCCAACATGGCGTCTCTGGCAAGGTCGGGGTTGAAGTTGGTCCCGTCGAAGTTAGAGATGACTATCAGGGGCACAATGCCCATCGAACGGGCCACGTCCACCGCTGCCCTAGCCCTACCGGGCGCATAATCAAGACCACCCCGCCCATCTACGGAGAAGCTGAAAACGCTAATGTACGTGAGGTCATGGGCGATGGGCGTCAGGATGCGGCGCAAAGTGCTTTCGGAAAGGAGGAAGATGTAGCCGTTGGTCTCCACGAGGGGCTTGGGCGGAGCAGGCAACCCTCTGGCGGGTATGATCAGAACCTGGCCGACATTGATGACATTAGGGTCAGCTATGTGGTTGACTGCCACAATCAACTGAACGCTGGTGGAAAAGGCCGCAGCCACGCGTGATAGAGTGTCGCCGGACCTCACAGTGTATGTTTGATATGTCCATCCAGGCACCACAAGCTCCTGTCCAACATAGACCAGGTTGACATCCGTTATTTGATTGGCCAAAGCTATGGACTGGACAGTAGTTGAGAAGAGCCCGGCAATCGCAGCCAATGTATCGCCACGCCTCACTACATACGTAAGAGGCGCAGGCTCAGGGCGCGGCAGCGGTATAGCAAGCGCCTCGCCCACCACTAGTACATTCGGATCGGCGATGGCATTTGCCGAGACGATTGCAGCTATAGACACACCATATCTGCGCGAAATCACCCAGAGAGTCTCTCCGGGTGCCACAACATGGATCACCATACAAATCACTCCCATGGGAAATCAGTCATCCCATCATATGGCTCTCCTGCAGCATTTGCGTTTTCGACCGTTCGTCGTCCTAATCTCGCGCCGTTGATAAGTGTAGCTGCGGTTCGAATTCTTCGGGAAGGTGCAATCCTTCGTCCTTCGTGTTTGTATGTCAGAGCATGCCACTTGAACGGGGGGGGGTAGTAACATGACGAAGGCAGATAAGAAGACTCAGTTGTTCGCCGTAGTCCTTGTTGGCGCTGAGGAAGGAGATATAGAGAACCCTCTGGTGCGTGCAACATCATCTGCCGACGCCATCTCAGCAGCTCTGCACGACCCAAGATGGGAAGGATACGCATGCACCTTTGGCTCTTGACATTGGTCTCGATTGAGCGCGATGACGGCCTGGGCAGATAGATCTAACCTCCGATCCTGAGCAAAGAAAAGGCCCAGATTCCATTGGGCCTGGGCAATCCGAAGGAGCCTTCAAACGTATGTGGCGGTTTGACTCGTATTTGCTGTATCATTAAGTAGAACGCCCCGCATGGGCAATTGCAACGCATAGCCGCTGAAATGCTTACGACCGCCTATCTGGCAGACACAGGAGGAATCGGCACATGAGATTTCTGATCGATCCTGAAGTATTCGAGGTATTGCCCACTATGTGCATTGGCGTTGTTGTGGCGCACGGCATCGACAATACCCAACTCCAATCAGACAATGCTCAGAAAATCAGTGCTCTTCTCAGTAAAGCTATGCGCCGAACTAGGGCCAAGTTTGCGGGGACAAATGTGAAGGAGCATCCTGACATCGTACCCTACCGAGAGGCATTTCGGGCGTTGGGATATAACCCGAACAAGTTCCCCTGCTCGGTTGAGGCCCTCACATCCCGGGTAGTCAAAGGGAGCGATCTTCCCGACATAAACTCCGTTGTGAACCTTGTAAACGCCGTGTCGCTCGAGCTCGCGTTGCCAATGGGGGCGCACGACCTCGACTCCATCTCCGGCGATCTCGCGGTGCGATTCTCGCGCCAAGGCGAACTCTTCACCCCGCTCGGTGAAGCTGAGCCCGAAGAAGTCCCGGCAGGAGAGTTGGTGTATGCCGATGGACGGGAAATAAGGACAAGGCGATGGATATGGCGGCAGAACGACCGCGGAAAAGTGACAGAGGAGTCAAGGAACATCTTCTTTCCCATAGATGGGTTCACAGACCGCAATCGTGATGCTGTTGAACGGGCTATGGCCGAACTCGCCGGCCGACTCGAAGAGTTCTTCGGTGTGGCAGCGCACCAATATTTCCTCGATCGAGACCGTAACTCGTGCGACTTGATGGCCTCAGTCGAACAAAAAAAGGCCTGATTCGCAAGGACAAAGTGGATCTCGGGCTTCTCAAGACAGGCTCGCTATGGGCCTCTGTTGTCAGAACACGAAAGTTGAGTCAGCACATAGCCCCGATGAAGCCAATTGTCTGAAGTTTTGCCACTCCTTTTCGGACCGCCTTCACCAAAGGAGCAGCAAGGTCATAACTAACCTGAAGGTAACTCAATCGAGTAGGGTGGCGCCAGGCGATCAGCCTGGCGTCATTCCTCTCACAGAACCGTGCGTACGGGCCCCGTACACGGCTCCTGGCAAACCTTAGTCACTTCGCTTCATAGAAAATTGGTGAGGTCAATCAGTCCTATCTCACTGAACCAAGCCTGAGGAAGCGCCATGTTGACCAGAGGACTTGCCGAGTTCCTCCATCGTCTCATGGATATCTTCAGGAATTCGCCTGAGTAGCCTCGCCTTCGAAGTGCTTTATGC
>DUWJ01000367.1 GCA_012842765.1 Bacillota bacterium
CGCCTCATATACCGCAACGCTCAGACCTTGCCATTGTAGTTGCTGAACGTGCCGGGTGCATGGAAAAGAGGCCCGGGGCGGTTGCCCCGGGCTCATGTTATTCGTTTAGATCTTCTGCGCCTGGCGAAGCGAGTTTCCTTATTTGACCGGCACGATCCTTATCTCGGAAGAGGCCTCAACGCTCTCATGTTCCATAAGGTATCCTGCGACGATGTCCCTGAGCATTTCGCCGCTGTCGAAGATAATGTTGGCCTCCTTGAACCATACATAGCCGTCGCCGCCTGCTGCCATGAAATCATTTGTGGCCACGGTGTAGAGTCGGTCGGGATCTAGGGGTTCGCCTGCTACGAGCACTTCCAGGATGCGTGATCCGGCGGGCTTGGACGGGTCGAATCTCAAGGTAAGCCCTGAAACCTGAGCGAAGGAACCCGCTTGATTCGGGTAGCTGCTCAGTCCGTGCTCTAATGCGGCCAGGATCTTGTCGCCGCTAAGCTCGATGACGACGAGGGAGTTGTCGAAGGGCAGGACAGTATAGACGTTGCCCATCGTGATGTCGCCCGCGGGGATGCTAGCTCTGATGCCGCCGCCGTTGGTTATGACGATGTCGGCGCCGGACGCTTCTCTCAGGGCATCGGTGATCAAGTTCGACATGTTGGTTGTGCGGGTTCGGACATTGGCGCGCTCGCCGTCGAGGGCGACTTTGGTGTGTCCTACTACTTGGGCCATTCTGTCCTCGAGTGCGGCATTGTACTTTCTTATGATTGTTTCGATGCCGGAGTCAGGCGCGGAGTTTGGCCGGGATGCGTCCATCGCAACCAGCCCGCCTCCAAAACTCTCGATCTTCCCGTCGACGACTTCGATTTCCAACACTCCAAGGTGCTTTGCCCATTCACCGGCCTGGACCACTATGGCACCCCCCACAAGTTTCGGCTCGGGGACCTCGGTGTGCGAGTGGCCGCCAACGATTATGTCAATTCCAGGGACCGCTGCGGCGAGCTTCAGGTCAGTGTCGTATCCAAGGTGTGAAAGGCAGAGAACGATATCGGCCTCGGCCCGAAGCTTTGGAACGACTGCCCGGGCAGTCTCGATCGGGTCGGCGAACGTGAGGCCTATCACGTTTTTCGGGTGGGTGACGATGGGGGTCTCAACCGGGCTGAGACCGAACATGCCTATCTTCACGCCGCCGATTTCGGTGATGAACGAGTTCTCTACGAATAGCTCGCCTGAATCTGCGTAGACCACGTTGGAGGCGAGAAATGGGAAGTTTGCCGCGGACTCCAGGTCCTTCAAAACTTGCTGCCCGTAGTTGAACTCATGATTGCCGAGAACCGTGGCCGCAAAACCCATATCGTTCATGGCTTCGATCATGGGCATTCCGCTGAAGAGGTTGACGATATTCGTTCCGTGGACCATGTCGCCGGCTGAGAGCAGAAGCAAATTGGCTTCGGGATCCTTCCTTAGCTCGTCGATGTATGCGGCGATCTTGGTCATTCCGCCAATGGGGTCAGTCCCGTCTGATACAAATGGCTCCATGCGTCCATGGACGTCGTTGACATGGAGTATGGTGATGTGCGTGGTGCCTTCTGCTGCAAATGCCGATCCGTAGAGTCCGAAGACTGTCAGAAGCGCGATGAGGACAAAGACTATCGAGAGATTGAGTCTGGACTTCTTGGGCATGATGATCCTCCTTTTTTAGGCACAGTAGTGCAAGATGTTAATTGGAAGTTTCTTCGTGAACGTGAAAACTCCTCTCTATACATACAATGGCAGGGATATGCCTTGCTTCTAGGGTGATTAAGGGGCTTTGTGCCATGAAATCGCAAAACCGCCGATTTTAGCACACTTTCTTTGTGAATCGTCGAAGGAGTTTGCGTTGCAGGCTAGAATATGAAGGGCAAGACCTTGTCACTGAGGAGGGGTATAAATGAAAAAGGCATCAATTATGGGACTAGCCCTAGTGTTGGTCCTGGCGGCCAGCGCGTTTGCTTCCGCGGCCAATTATGTCGGCGGCGGGCTAGGAATCAAGGCGGCAGCTGATGCAAGTGACGCAAAGGGGATCATAGGCGCTCTCAGCCTCGACTTTGACGTTATGGAGAAGCTGACGCTCTCTGCCAA
>DUWJ01000368.1 GCA_012842765.1 Bacillota bacterium
ACGCGTCTGTCGGCGAGCTGCGAGATGTGAACGAGTCCCTCAATCCCGTCTTCAAGCCGGACGAAGGCGCCAAAATCGACGATCTTCGTCACGGTTCCAGAGACTACAGAACCCACAGGGAACCGCTGGCCAATGTTTTCCCACGGGTCAGGAAGGAGCTGTTTGTATCCGAGGGATATCCGTTCGCGCTCGCGATCTACATTGAGCACCAGGACCTTGATGGACTGTCCCTCAGCGAGCACTTCGCCAGGATGCTTTATCCTGGACCAAGAGATATCGGAGATGTGAAGCAGGCCTTCAACTCCGTCTCCAATATCCACGAATGCTCCGAACGACACGAGTCGGGTTACTGTTCCATCAAGCACCTGACCCCGCTCGAGCGTTTGGAATGCGCGCTCCTTAGCAAGTCTTTCTTCCTCCTCAAGCACTGCACGGTGAGAAAGCACCACATTGGAACGGAGCCTTTCAACTTCGCGGACCTTCAGCCTCAACGTCTGTCCAACATAGACATTCAAATCCTCTACGAACCTACGCCCTACCTGCGACGCGGGAACGAAACCTCGGACTCCGATGTCGACAACTAGCCCGCCCTTAACAGCTTCTGTAACCTTGCCTTCAATAATCTCCCCGGTATCCATGGCGTTCTCAAGCGTTTGCCACTTGAGGAGGGTGTCGGCTCGCGTCTTCGAGGCATACATCATGTCGGAACTCGGACGTTGAGAATCGTCGAGCACCACGTAGATTTCGTCACCCACAGAGACCACCTCAGATGGATGAGAGATCTGCTCAATGCTCAAATGCTTTTTGAAGATGACCGCATCTTTGCCCGGTTCGACTTCTACGACCACTCTGTCGTCATAGACCTCTTTTACTCGGACCGGGATAACGTCAGGATCTGACGGGAGCTCGTGAGCAGGAGGCGTAAATCTCTCTGTGGCAGGCTTCTCCTCTTCAGCTTCAACCTGTTCGGCATCTCCAGCTTCCTCCTGGCCTGAATCGGCATCAACCGCCTCTGCCCCGCCAGTGTCCGGCGGAGCTGATCCTTCCGCAGCTTCTTCTCCGCCGTCGTCAGAGGATTCGTCCGTCCCGGCCTCTGAAGGGCTAGTCTCGGTCTTCTCGCATTCCTCAGTTGCGCTGGTGCTTTCTGACGGTTGGACCGCGACTCGCTCCGCGCTCTCCTCGGGCACAGTCTCTCCTTGCTCGACTGCGGTCTCTTCGCGTTCCTTTGCTAGCTCAGTCGAGCTAGCCTCGCAAGTCTGTTCGTCTTGGCACTCAAGACATTTGGCTTCTTCCGAGTTCCCCTCGATAATTTCGTGCATAGCGTCCTTGACCTCCTCAATTACCCAACTAGGCGTGGATGCTCCGGCCGTCACGCCTATTGTGCGGGCGCTCAGTATCGCTTCGCGATCGAGCCCGCACGCGTTTTCCACCTTAAGCACCCGAGCGCCGGATTCGCGGCATACTTCCGCGAGACGCATGGTATTGGCACTCGCTGCACCCCCGATCACAACCATTAGGTCGACTTCTCCGGCAAGAGTCCTGGCGGCTTCCTGCCTTTCTGAAGTGGCCGGACATATGGTATTCACGGCATCGACTACCGCTCCCCGGTTGCGAAGAACGGAGACAACTGCCTCGAACAGGGATTGTTTGTGCGTGGTCTGTCCTATCACCGTGATAGGGCGCGCCGGCAGCGCCA
Source organism: Bacillota bacterium (assembly GCA_012842765.1). Taxonomy (GTDB): domain Bacteria; phylum Bacillota; class DTU025; order DTU025; family DTU025; genus UBA10085. The sequence goes on from DUWJ01000368.1 coordinate 1,697, forward strand.
GGGATTCGGCTTCGTTTGGATCTGAAACGACCACCACATCGCCGGCTGCGAATGCGGCGACTCCACGAATCTCCGGATGGTGCTTATCTCCGACGATTACCACGTACCGGCCTTCACTATGTGCCCTGGCCACTTCCCGCTGGGATCGAAGCACATGCGGGCATGTGGCGTCCACGAGCGTTAACCCTCTCTCCCGGGCAGCCTGAATAGTCTCGGGAGGGAGGCCATGCGACGGAATTATGAGCACACGACCTGAGGCAGACTCGATGGAGTCAACTTGTTCGACGCCACATTTAAGGAGACTCGACACCACATCGGGGTTATGGACCAAAGGCCCCAGGGTTACCGCGCCGCCTGAGCCGGAGCGCAGTGCTTCTTGCCCTGCCTCGCACGCGATGCGGACAGCTCGTTCAACCCCGCGGCAAAATCCGGCGTGTTTCGCCTCTCTTATGATGGGCGCACAAGTCACTTTTTTATCGCCTGCTCCCAGTCTGCTAGGAATCGCTCTATCCCTGCATCCGTAAGGGGGTGCTTCGCCATCTGCATCAATACCTTGTAAGGGACAGTAGCGATATCAGATCCGACCAACGCAGCTTCTATGACATGCATTGGATGGCGGATGCTGGCGGCTATGATCTCGGTTGCAATGCCGTGAATATCGAAAATAGAAGCCGTTTCCGCGACCACATTCATCCCATCGGAGCTAATGTCGTCGAGACGTCCCACAAACGGGCTCACGTATGTGGCGCCAGCTCTGGCAGCCAACAATGCTTGGCTCGATGAGAATATGAGTGTAACGTTGGTGTTGATTCCCCTGGCAGCAAGAACCTTTACGGCTTTGAGCCCCTCAGATGTCATCGGTATCTTGATCACTATATTGGGGGACCAGGTCGAGATCTCGGCTGCTTCGCGGATCATACCATCCGCGTCCTGGCTGATCACTTCGGCGCTCACTGGCCCGTCTACGATCCTACAGATTTCAGAGACAACTTCCTTGAAGTCGCGGCCTTCTTTTGCAACAAGCGACGGGTTGGTGGTTACACCGCATACAACACCCATTTCGGCAACTTCGCGTATCTCGTCAATATTTGCGCTGTCGATAAAAAGCTTCACCTTCGCACACTCCCATATTCTCACGCAATCATAATCAGTTCACCGATGCGTTTCATTATTTCTTCGGCGAGCGCGTCCGTCTCTTCCCTGACAGTTGCTCCCGCTCGATCGACTTTTGGCCATATGAGCTCACCAAAGACCACCCTGACCATGGGTTCTTTGAACCTCTTCAACCCTTTGCGATGCCCCGCAAAGGTTCCAACAACCGCTGCAGGAAGCACGGGTGTCCCTGTCTGTATGGCAAAACGCGCAGCTCCAGGATACGCCTTCTGCAGTTCCCCGGTTTCGCTGCGCGTGCCTTCAGGAAACATGCCTAGAGCTCCTCCAGCCTTAAGTATATCCATTGATTGGCGATATGCTTCACGGTCAACCCTACCGCGCCTCACAGGAAAAGCATAAAGCCACCTCAAAACGGCAGCCGAGATGGGATTCTCAAAAAGCTCGGCCTTTGCCATGAAGCGTATCCGGCGGTCGCAAGCACAGCCCAGAGCTATCGGGTCCAGGATGCTTGCGTGGTTCGCTACTATGATTACCGGACCAGTTGCGGGCACGTTTTCTTTTCCCGTCACCTTAAATCCGAAGGCAATGGATAAGTATAGTGTCATCACGAATTTTGCGAAAGAGTAAAACAAGAAGCAGGCCTCCTAAGAGCAGCTAACATCGTGTCGACCACCTCATCCGGAGACAGTGTAGTGCAGTCGATGACAACTGCGTCAGGCGCCGGTCTGAGCGGAGAGATCTGTCTTGTACTATCAATGGTGTCGCGCTTCTCGATCTCCTCGACTAGATCCGCTAGGTCAACATGGCGTCCCTGTCTGGCGTAGTCAAGCTGTCGCCGTCGAGCCCGCTCCTCAGCTGATGCCGTCAGGTAAAACTTATGCGCCGATTCTGCAAGCACAACTGTACCTATGTCACGACCGTCCATTACTACGTCCGCGTCGTATGCGATTGCTCTTTGGGCTTCAACCATGTGCTTCCTAACCTGTGAGTACACTGACACCGGTGAGACAACTGAGTCAACTTCTGCGCTGCGTATCTCTTCGGTGACGTCCTCATTGTTGAGAATAGTCCGCTGTCCGCCGCACTCGCTGCGCTCAACCCTTATGCAAACAGATTTTGCGACATCCACAACCGCCGCCTCATCGTAGGGATCTAGCCCTCGACGAATGACTTCCAGGGCCAAAGCGCGGTAGAGGTCACCAGTGCTCACATACCTATATCCAAGTGCATGGGCGAGCATCCGCGCAACCGTGCTTTTCCCGGCTCCAGCCGGGCCGTCTATGGCGATTGAATGTTCCAGCGACATACATCAACGCTCTCCAATCAGTGTACAATTTAAATTTATTCTACGCTAGTACGCTTATTCCTCTGCGACAACGAAAAATCCTTCTGCGTTCGTATAATCTATATTATTATAACATTACATATTTGAGTGCGTCCGGGACCAATAGAGCACTTATCTCCCTTCTGTGGCTTTGTCACGTTTGGAGTAACATCTTCCACCTCTATTTCTAGTTGTTCCACGTGCGCCCCGCCAGCCGTCGAGTCGATCCGATCTTCATCGGCATTGTTTACCTCCACCTCCAGCAAGTCTCCCCTGTGAATTACTACTGCCGCGCTTCCATACTTGAAATCTGCAACGGGTTTTCCGTTTACCAAGACTGTGAGGGTGGGCTCTGCGCATTCCAGACCGTTGTCTAGAGCGGATAGCTTTAAGAGTATTCCGCCGGCCTCAACGGCAGCACCAGCCCGCACGTCGGGTTTGCCGCTATCGCCGGACTTTCCAGGCGAAGGTGTCCATGACCATGAGGGATGCCCTTCGATGCGCTCTATCATCAGCACACTCCTTGGAATTACTCCACAAGAAAGCAGGACTTGCACTAAAATGCAGGCTGAAAGGGCAAGGCCTGTAAGGGCGGAGAATACAATGGTCGCTACATCCCAATTTTGCAAAGGTCTAGCCACTCCTTCTTGACATTGCGGCGCTCATTCCTGCCAGACGTCCTGTGGAGAACGCGGCTTGGAGATTGTAGCCTCCGGTAGGGGCGTCAATATCGAGAACCTCCCCACAAAAGTACAGTCCCGGCAATAGTTTCGACTCCAGCGTGCGTGGGTCCACTTCCCGGAGCGCTATTCCTCCCGAGGTAACTATGGCTTCCTCAATAGGGCGGGTTTTCAGCACGGTTAAAGGCATTCGTTTTAGCGTCTCGACCAATGCCGATCTTTGGGCAGTTGTAATCTGGTTTGCAGGGATAGTCTCGTCTACCTGTGCAAGGCTTATTACAACCGGAATAATCGAGTGTGGAAGAAGCATCCCCAAGGAGTTTTTGAGCTGTTTTTTGGATGCGGCCACGAGATCTCGCTGTATTCGGCGATGGAGGGTGGCCTCATCTAAGGCGGGTTTTAGATCTATGGAGAGCGTGAAACGGCCACTCTCGATCGCTTCCGACTCCCTGAGAGATCTGCATACTGCGCGACTCAAGCTGAGGACGATTGGTCCGCTCACACCGAAGTGGGTAAAGAGCATTTCCCCAAACTCCCTACCTATCCTGCGTCCTCTATCGTAAAGGCTTAGCTCTACGTTGCGCAGACTGAGGCCTGCGACTGATCCTGGCCAATCTTCTACTGTTTCCATGGGAACGAGTGCAGGCAAAGGCTGCACGATAGTGTGCCCTGCCTCGGCGGCAATGCGGTAGCCATCCCCTGTGCTTCCGGTGCCCGGATACGAGATTCCGCCTGTTGCGATTATCACGGCGTCTGCCCAAGAATTGTTCCCGCCGGAGTCGATTACCCCCTTGACTTTGCCGTCGGCGACTGCGAGCCCGGTTATTTGCCTGCCAAAAGCGAAACGAGCCCCTTGATTCGTAGCATGGCGGTACAGCGCGTTTTGCACGTCAGCTGCACTGTCGCTCATGGGAAAGACCCTCTTGCCCCGTTCCACCTTGCACTCCACGCCAAGGCTTAACAGCAACGCTTGCAGTTCCTCGGGCCCAAAGTCGGACATGGCCGAATAGAGGAATCGCCCGCCCGGGCCGAAAGCCTCGACTATGTCCACGACCGGCGAATCGTTTGTAATGTTGCATCTGCCTTTACCCGATATCAAAAGCTTCTTTCCAGGAATCCTGTTTCGTTCATATACAATGACATCGGCGCCGGCTCCGGCCGCGGCGGCTGCCGCCATGAGACCGGATGCTCCGGCGCCGATAATTGCTACATCCAACTTGCTTCCTCCACTTCTGCCGTTAATCCGATTTCATTTTATCTTTCCCCAATGGGGGCAATTCCCGCCATGAACCGGGGACGGATCTAGGCGGCCCATCCACCTCGCCAAGGTTGATGCTTTTCAGCTTGTCAGCGTAAACGCCTGTGGGAAAGGCTAACCTTCCAGATCCGTTATACGTAATTGAGCTTCCCACGATCGCTCCGCTGAATTCCCCTTCTCCGTTAAACACGACATCCGCTCTAGGCGCATATATCACAGCCGCCATGTTCGGGAACCCATTCATAGTAACGTTAGGGGGAAAGCTACGCGGGTTCTTTGGCCCAGTGCAGTAGATAACGAACTTTGTAGGATCTAAAGGAGGTGCACCTCCCCTGCTGCCGTTCCAGGTGAAATTGCCGTCCACATATAGCTTTAGCGCATGGTCCCCGATGATCTTCAGATTGACGGATCCGTTAATAATGAAATCCTCTTTTGTGTGGATTATGACGTCAGATTGGGACGCATCCACTGTCATCTCACAACTTCCATTGACTATGAACTCGTCGTACTCTCCGCTCTTGGTTATCACAATCGGTTGCCAACCATTGGCTCGAAACCTGCCACGGTATTCCAACCCTGCAGGGCAGACGGGCACGGGATACCTGTAGGTATTCGGATCAACCTCCACTGAGCGAAAATATGTCCCCACCTTACTCCGTATTCCCTTGATGTCGGCATCGGGCCTCACGTAAAGAGTCCCGTTGGCCGGCGTAGACAGGTTCGCCACCACGGACCAGGCATCCTTTCCCTCTGTGTGCAGGTCGCCATCGAGACTGCCAGAGCCGTTTAGGATTATGCTGAATAGCTGTGTGGAAGTGGCAGACATCAAGAATGGAAGCCCAGTGGTGGATGATGAAAATGCTTGCTGAATCACCCTGGTCCTTCCACCGCACCTGCCTTCTGAGACTACGGTAAAACGGCCATCTACAGGCGGAGAAACCCATACCCTATACGACACGTTGTCACCGAGCAGAAGTTCTTTCGGAATTGGACCGGTTCCGGGCCCAATCCAGTTTGCTGCTGTGCTGTCGATGCTCGGAACAGATGAAGGGTATGCTGAGGTTGGCATCGGATCGTTGGAGACGAGCCTTACACTCGCCACCGCGATCCCCGACTCAGCCGCGGCCAACGCCTGCTGTCGTTCCTCTTCGAACTTGCCTGTCTTGAAAGACATAGCAGCAAGCTGAAGCAGACTGACAACGGCTATGGTGAAAACGACCACAACCACGAGCGTATATACCAGGCTACTTCCTTTTTCGTCGGTTGACGCGCTTAAGGCCATCATAGCTCACCCCCGCATCCCTGTGCCGGATAGCCTTATCCTGACTGAAGATTCAGGCATTGTCAGCGACTTTGCTCAACGCGAGTGATTCCTTAGTCGCACTGACGTTATGTGCTCTACTTCATGTCCTCCCGGATCTGTGAATCTCAGCCTCAAAGTGCACATGCCCCTGGCATCAGGGCCCGAAACTTCAATTGAGTTTGCGGATCCCATTTGCTCAGGGGGTTCAGTCCCTCTTGATCTATAGAGCACAGCATCGACTGCCCAATAATGTTCCTGATACGATGCGTCCGAACCGTGGAAATGAAAGGTATAGCGCGTATAGCCGAGTCTATTATCGGAAGTGACGTCTGCAGCCTCTCGCAAGCCCCTGTACCGAGTGCTCGTGCCATCTATGATCTGATCTGACATCAAAGACAGCTCCTGCGAATAGCGTACATCCCTATCGACAAGTGTCTTCGTTGAAGCGCCAATCCGAATGAAGGACAAAGCTCCGACGAGCACAAATCCCATGATGCTAACCGCTATCATGAGCTCGATAAGTGTGATCCCAGCCTCTGCCCGTAGCCTAAAGCCTCGCCTATTGGCCGATGTCGGGCATCCTGATAAGCATTTCGTTGGACGCGATGCAATTCCCATCCCGTATCACCCTCACCTCGAGGCGATAAACCCCATGAGCTGTGCCATGTACCGAGTATCTGGCTTCATACGACGGATCAAAGTCGAATGCCTCCAAAGGATAACTTTGCTCCCTTTTGTCCGCCACATCTTTTAAGGTTGCCGGAGTCGTTGACAGGTCCTCGGTAACGGACTTGAGTATGGCTACTCCTTCAGCCTTTAATTTCCCTTTCCGGCTAAGACTGAGCGAGCCTTGCACCCCTGCAAATACCATGAGGGCGACAAGGGATAGAAGGACTATTGCTGTCATAGTCTCGACAAGAGTGAATCCGCTACGGGAAGAAAAACGCTCCATGGTCAGTATCCTCCTCCATAAGGAGCAACAGACCGCGCTCAACTAAATGCAATATTGAACATTAAGCGACCAAATCCTTCTCATTGCAATACTGAATAATGCAGAAAAGCCTGTGAGTATCAGTATCTTTCGCTCCGTCTCACCATAAGCTGCGCCATTGTCCTAAGCCTTTGGTTGGCCCTGGCGAGGAGACGGCCGATTTCCTGAGGCGACAGAGTCAATTCAGGAGGATCGAGAATTTCGATGGTTCTAAACTCGTCTCTTAGTATGAAATCGGCGAGATCTTCGATGGAGTCAGCTTGAACGACAACGTACACAGGAGAATAGGCTACTTCTTGATCGGTTGCGGGGTCAATGAGAACATACGTTTCGTGGCCTGAATCCACATCCTCTACCCTGATTCCCTGCTCCACCTCGTATTTGAGGTTCGCGGTGGCGCGGTCGCGCAAAGCAGCAGATGCTTCCGCAGCGCCCTTATGCCCGATAAACAGTCGTCCCGGCACGGCAACTCCCCTGTAATCAAACCTTACTCTGGCCCTTACCGGTTGCATCTGGGCGAAATCCTCCTCCATCTAATTCCGCTTGTTCACGACCGCCCGCAAGCTCTCTCAAACCTCTGATCTCTTCGGAAGTCAGCTCTCTGCTTGCCCCAAGAGCAAGCGATCCGAGGGATACGCACCCGATAGCAATGCGGACAAGCTGAACCACCTCATTGCCGATTGCGGCAAACATCCGCCTGATCTGCCTTTTACGACCCTCGCGCAACTCGATCTCGACAAGCCTGCCGGAGCTGTCAATCATGCTTGCCCGAGCTGGCGCACTCCATCCATCTTCCAATTCAATGCCGCTTGCTACAGCGTCTAGCTGAGCTTGTAAGATCGGCTCCGCAAGCCTTACTCGGTAAGTTTTGGTAACTCCCCGGCTCGGATGGGTGATTCCGTATGCAAGCTCACCATCGTCGGTTAGCAGAAGCAACCCCTCTGATTCCATATCCAGCCTTCCCACTGGATAGACCCTGCGGTCGAGGCCGGGCACGAGGTCAAGAACGGTAGGGCGCCCATGGGTATCTCGGACCGTCGTCACAAATCCTGCGGGCTTGTTAACTGCTATGTACAGATGTTCTGACGGGGGCCTCACTATCACCCCGTCCACTGCCACCACGTCGCGATCAGGATCTACCTTAACTCCTGGTTGTTTCAGTGTTACTCCGTTGACGCTGACCCGGCCCTCGGCTATGAGCTCCTCGCACTTGCGGCGCGACGCTACTCCAGCCCTTGCCAGAAACTTATGGACCCTTTCCATTGTTTGCTCCCCTTATGGTTTCCCCGCAGAACTGCCTCCATCCAGATGTGGCAGCTAGATGACTGTCTCTAAAGCCTTTTGAAACGCTGAAGGTTATCATTTTGGCCGATCACCACCACAACATCGCCTTCGTGGATGACGTCGTCCCCTCCAGGGGCCACTATCATCCGCCCGGCTGAACGAATCGCCATGATGTACACGCCAAAACGGGCCCTGATGTTCAAGGCAGCCAACGTACGGCCTGCGATATGGCTTGGCGCCACCATCTCAACCATGCTGTAATTGGGGTCCAAATCTATCTGCTCAATGATATTCGTTGAAGTAAGCATTCGGGCAAGGCGTGCGCCGGTATCCCGCTCTGGATAGATCACCCGGTCAGCCCCCACTTTTTCGAGGACTTTCCCGTGGAGGTCGTCGTTGGCTTTTGCGACGATCGACTTTACGCCCAGCTCCTTCATGACCATCGTTCCTACGATGCTCGCTTTCAGTTCAGTCCCGACTGCCACTACCGCCACATCTACGTTCCTGATCCCGACAGCCCTCATAGCATCGATGTCCGTTACGTTTGCCACTACAGCTGTAGTGACTTGAGGCGCCAATTTCTGAACCTTCTCCTCGTCCACATCGATTGCCAAAACTTCCTGTCCAAGGTCGGACAGGGTTCGCGCCACCGCCGTGCCAAATCTGCCCAATCCGATGACCGCGATCTGTTGTATCATCAGTGATCATCCCCACTCGCACAATCTCCCAGTTGCATGCGGATACATGGAAGCGTGTATTCAGTCGGGATTATACCACAGCCCCAATGTGTCTGCTACAGCAGGCAAAAACCAGGCTCACGCCGAGAGGGCATCAACCTTATCTCACGCCCTGTGGATATTGGGCGTCGATAAAAGGCCGTCGACTGCCTGCTGCCACATTTCCAACTGAGAGTCCGCGCTGGGATGCCGACGCAATCTTCATGCTATGGGGCGCTTTACTTCTGGTTGGGCCTGGGTCCTCACTGTAATCGTTTTGGGCTGCGGCGCTGCAAGCCGAGCAATCAGATCGGGGACAACATCGATGAGGCGATCGAATATGGCGTCCGTAGTCACCGGAAGGAACCTTACCTGATTGTTCCCCACGACCAAAAACCCGACCGGACTGAGCGAGACGCCCGCTCCTGCCCCACCGCCAAAAGGCAGTTCAGCGGTGCCGCCACCCGAGCCGGTCGGCGGCTGTCCCCCGTCCCGGCGACGACTAGCGTCCCATTGAGTGCCGCCGGACGCGAATCCAAATGTCACTCTTGAGACTGGCATGATTACGTTGCCATCCTTAGTTTCCACTGGGTCGCCAAGGATCGTATTCACATCGATCATCTGCCTAATGCTTTCGAGGGTCGTTTTCATCAGGCCTTCTATAGGATGCTCAGGCAAGATGCATTCCTCCTGTTGCTTTTTTGCTTCCAACAGCATTCTCTGCTTATTATTGATCGCTGCCTCTGCCTTCATTCCCTTCTCTTGCGGCCAGCTTTTACAAACCCCATAACAGCAGAGGAGAACGACGGAGCGAGGATTACCGATGCAATACTTGTTTCCAGGGAGATGTCAAGATCTGTGAGAAAGCACTGGCGGTCGAAGAGAGGCGTGACTGAGTATTCTGGGAGGTCGGACCTTTTGCCCCACCTCGCGTATGCGCTCGATAAAAGCGTTGACTTTGCGGCCCACAAGCTTCCGCACGCTATGGCTGTGAGCGCCGCATCGCCCGTACCGACCAGGGAATGCCACACGACACTGATAAGCTTGTGGTGCCCAGACAGCGCCGCGCTGAGGACTGGAACAAGAGCTTGAAACCTATCTATGGTCTCTTTTACGGAAGCCAAGCGCTGAGTGGGGGTCTTGTGAGGTTGGCTGGTTCCGGGAATGATGTCGTGGCTGTAGACCTGGAAAGAGAATAGATGGGGCCATAATGAAACGCGCGCCGCAACCGAGGCGCACATTTCACCTGAATGGGCTGACAACCTCAGCCTTATGGGCCAAAAAATCAGGGCCACAAGCGCCGCGACAACGATTGCCAGAACCGAAAGGAGCGCTACAACCCATCTCACCCGCACCACTCCCGCTCGTATTCTGCCGCGCAGCAGGAGCAGTATTCACCATCGCGTGAAATCAGGCCCGGAACGCCCAGATTCTTCGGTCGACCCTGACTCGGTCAGTCGTCTTCTTCATCACAGTTGGCATCTGTCGCGCTCATACCGTCGAACATTGACTCAAGATCGATCCCATCTGGCATATCCCAATGCGCATTGCCTCCAGCCTCATCGCCGTCCTTCCCCAAGCCAGGAAGAGGTGACATCAACGCATCCTGCTCATCGGCACCTTGAGGCGCGTCTGCAGGAAGCCCTTCGCCATCGGGAAGCACCGGAAGATCATCGAGCGAGCTGAGCCCCAAGTAAAGCAGGAAATCCGGCGTAGTTCCGTAAAGGATCGGCCGCCCTATACTCTCCTTGCGTCCCTTTTCACAGATAAGCCCTCGCTCGAGCAACGTGGATATGGCTGAATCGGGAGATACCCCTCTGATTCTCTCTATTTCTCCCCTGGTGACAGGCTGCCGATACGCAACTATGGCCAGTGTCTCAAGGGAAGCCGGAGAAAGCGACGGAGGACGTTGTCTTTCGGAAAGCCGTTCTATGTAGGGAGCGTACTCGGGACGCGACAACATGATGAACCCGCCGCCAGTTTCCACCAAGGCTACACCCGATTCTGGGCTGGAATGCCTATCCCCGATCAACCGGAGGAGTTTTCTGGTCGAAGACTCATCAACCCCTATGGCAGATGCGATCTCTTCGGCCCGGAGGGGAAACGAGGCCGCGAACAGTATTGCTTCAATTGCCGCTTGCGCTTCTTGGAGATTCGTCGGACACACCTCCGGATGACGCCTTTTCCTTCTGCGGGAACATCCATATCTCGCCGAAAGGCATTGGCTGAGTGGCAGAGATCCTTCCCCGCCTAACCAGCTCCAGCATGGCCAGGAGCGTTGCTACGATGACAGGGCGGGACGCATCCTCCCCGAGGAACTCATGAAAGCCCAAGCGTCCGCGACGCGCCAGACG
>DUWJ01000369.1 GCA_012842765.1 Bacillota bacterium
CCGTCAAATGTCCCTAAGGCAAACACCTGAGCCGTAACAGGAGGTCTTTCTGATGTGGAAATGAAGAAGCGCTCCATATGACACAACACCTCAGAAACTACAACACAACTCTTGGTTGGATAAGTGCTCGTCCATCCATCAAACGAACCTCGCCCACGGCAACAAGGGCCCCATCAGCACCGAGCAGCGCGATATACTCCCCTATTCCGCAGGCAGGCTCTGCCCGGTTCGGATCCCACTCTATCTGAGTCCCGTGCTTGATACGCGAAGCTTCATCTTCTGAAACCACGCATTTCGGCATGTGGCCCACGCCTTCAACAATTGGCCTGACAAGATTATCAAGCTCGCCATACGCAGCTGCCTGGCGAAGCTCGTTGAGGGTGCATGCTTCCGACAGCCGAAATCCGGACGAGGCCGTACGTTCAAGCGCCCCCATGTGCCCTTCTATCCCAATGCTCGCACAAATGTCCTCGCACAGCGTTCTTATGTAAGTCCCTTTCGAACAGACCACGCGCATAGAGCCTTGCGAGCCAAGCCTCACAACTTCCGGCCAATCTTCCAAAGATGCTGGCTCTATTTCGTATATCGTTACTCTCCTTGGTTCCCTCTCAACAGTTATCCCTTCGCGAGCGAGCTCATAAAGGCGCCGCCCACGGTGACGCACTGCCGAAACCATGGGAGGAATCTGCTCAATATCGCCTACAAAGCGCTGGAAGGCCTCGAATACTCTTTTCCGCGGAACCTTGACGTCCTCACTTACAGCAACGACCTTGCCTGAAGCGTCCCCCGTGTCAGTAGATATGCCGAAGACAATAGCCGCCTCGTATTCTTTGGGCGTCTCCATCATGAACCTTGAAAGCCGGGTAGCCCTCCCCATACAAACAACGAGGACCCCGGTGGCATCAGGGTCCAACGTTCCAGTGTGGCCGCATGAGCGCTCGCCGGTGATCCGCCTCACTTCAGCAACAACATCATGTGATGTCATGCCTTTCGGCTTGTTGATGATGATTATTCCGTCCAAGTGTACCCAGCCTCCGCCAATGCCCGGTTCAGCCTGGAAATCACATTCGATTTCACTTCTGCAAGGGGACCTGGAACAGTGCACCCTGAAGCGCGCACATGCCCTCCGCCGCCGTATTCCGCAGCAACCTCGGCCACGTCCACCTTCTCTTTCGAGCGAAATCCGATTCTGATCAGTCCATCCTCTACCTCTCGAAAAGCAACAGCCACTTCTACGCCCTCAATTGATCGAGCATAGCCGATGAATCCTTCGGTCTCACTCTCCGTAATGCCATGGCGTTCCATCATCTCTGCTGTGATCTCCATGGACGCGATCAGGCCTCCACTCGAGAACTGAATCCCGAGGATTGCCTCGGCCAAAGCCGAAAGGGACTTATAGGGTTTGGTGTCATATATGTTCTGCGCAATCTCCCATGGCCTGGCCCCCGCGTCTACAAGGGCAGCAGCTACACGAAACGTATCCGCGGAAGTATTCGAATACCTGAATGAACCCGTATCAGTGGACAACCCTGCGAAAAGGCAGGCCGCAATATCCGGGTCGAACTCCACCCCAAGATCACGGATAATACCAGCTGCCATCTGAGCTGTGGCAGCTGCTTCCGAGTCTACCCAGTTGATATCGGCGAAATGAGTGTTCGTGGTGTGGTGGTCTACATTAGCAACCTTCCTGCTGCTTACTACGGCGTTTTCGCACTTCCCCACCCGATCCAACGAGCCGCAGTCGAGCACTAAAGCCAAGTCGAACGGCCCGCCCACACATTCCGCCGTCTCTATCGAGTCAGCCTCCGGCAAAAATCTAAGAAACTCGGGAACGGGATCAGAAAGGCCAACCCGCGGGCCTTTTCCCATTCTGTCCAGCGCTATCTTGAGTGCCAGTGCAGATCCGATAGCATCACCATCAGGAGCCACATGGGTAGTGATCAGGATGGACTTTGCGTCCATAATGGCCTGCAACAGTTCTTCTGGAGCGCTCACTTAGGCATGTCACCGCTTTCCTCATCGTTCCGTCCGCTCTGGACCTCCTCGATCAATTTGAGTATGCGAGCTCCTCTTTCAATGGATTCATCATACTCGAAAGTGATTTCGGGAGTTAAGCGCAATGGCACGCGACGCCCGATCTCCGACCTAATGTAGCCCTTTGCGCTTTCCAGGGCCTTCATGGTTTCTGTGCGGGATTCTTCTTCGCCAAGTATGCTGACGTATATCTTCACATGTTGAAGGTCCCCGCTTATGTCCACATCAGTCACAGTCGCAAATCCTAGTCTAGGATCCTTCAGATCGCGCTGAAGAATATTGGAAACCTCTTGACGTATTGCGGCTTTGACGCGATCAGGCCGATAGCTCGACATCGGACAGCACCTCCAGAGAGTCCTGCAAGAACTCAGAGTATTTCAATTTCGTACGAGTATAACACGACATCCGGAGACAAATCGATCATTCTGGCAACTGCTTCCAAAATGCTGTGGGCATGCCCTGAATCGTTGCTCACGCAGACGATGCCTATCTGCGCCTTATTCCATATATCCTGGCAGTCTACTTCAGCAACGGCTACATTGAACCGATGTCTGATTCGGGCCATCATCCCCTGGATTACACGTTTCTTCTCTTTGAGAGACCGGCTGCCTTCTATCAATAGCACGCAACGCATGGCGCCTATGACCACCGCATAATCACCCCGGCCCCTATAGTTCCCGCTTCACTTCTTCCTTCCCGTAGGCTTCGATGATATCGCCTTCGCGAACATCATTCCAGTTTTCGATGCCGATTCCACATTCAAAGCCCGCCGCAACCTCGCGAACATCATCCTTGAAGCGCCTGAGAGACGCAATCTTCCCTTCATGAACAACCACGCCGTCGCGCACAACGCGCACCGACGCACTCCGCGGCACTCTGCCCTCAGTAACATAGCACCCGGCTACAACCCCGGCCTTGGGCACCTTGAAGGTTGCCCTCACTTCTGC
>DUWJ01000053.1 GCA_012842765.1 Bacillota bacterium
GCGTCAGTTGCGGTTATTGCTGCGCTTCCGCCACGCTGAACCGGAGCTTCGGCGAAGTGCCCGGCTGTTTCGGTGCGTTCAACGACTCTGGCCATGGTACGTACGGACTCGACAGGATATTTTCCGCTGGCAGTCTCGCCGCTGAGCATTACGGCGTCAGTCCCGTCGAGGACTGCATTGGCCACATCGCTCACTTCGGCGCGGGTGGGATGAGGGTTTCTGATCATCGAGTCCAGCATCTGAGTGGCGGTAATCACCGGCTTGCCTGCCCTGCGGCATTTCTGTATCAGTTGCTTCTGGATGATCGGAACATCTTCGGCGGGAAGTTCGACGCCGAGGTCGCCACGGGCGACCATCAACCCATCTGCAGACCTGAGGATAGAGTTGATGTTCTCGATCCCTTCTCTGCTCTCGATCTTTGCAATGACCGGAAGCGATACGCCGCGTGACTCGGTGAAAGACTTTATTTCCTGCACGGAAGAGGCCGTTCGGATAAAGGAGGCGGCAATAATGTCGATCCCGTGTTCTATGCCGAAGGCCAGATCCATCTTGTCCTCTGATGACAGTGTCGGAAGGTCTATCCTTCGCCCTGGGACAGACAACCGCTTTCGGTCGCTGAGTACTCCCCCGACGATGACTTCACATTCGACTGCAGGACCTTTTACGGAACGAACTTCCATCTCCAGCTGACCGTCATCCAACAGAATCTTGTCGCCCTGCGAAACCAAAATGGGCAGGCCGGGGTAGTTCACCGATACGATCTCGGAATTCCCCAGAAGCGGCTGTGTTGTGATGATGAATGTGTCGCCCGGAGCGAGCGTGATTGAACCTGATTCGAATGCTCCGATTCTCAACTCCGGTCCCTTGGTGTCGAGCATGATCGGGATGTTTTTCCCGCATTCTGCCGCCACCGCGCGTATGCGGCGGATTCTCTCGGCATGTTCCTCGTGGACGCCATGGGAGAAGTTGAGCCGCGCAACATCCATGCCGGCGTTTGCCAAACTTCGCAACGTGTCCAGATCGTCGCTGGCCGGCCCTATTGTACATACGATTTTAGTTTTCCGCATTACTGACACCTCTTGAGTATGGACCTTGCCCGGTTGCAGTCTGCCCAAAAAATAGATTCGCCAGTGTTCACCTTTTCGACCCTGTGCAGTTGGCTACAGAAAGGAGTAGCCGCTTGCCAGAGGCTGCTAGTCGCAGCTGGATCCAGAGGGTACAGGTCGCCCGCAAAAGATGCAGTAACGCGCACCGGATACTATCGATGCACCGCACGCGCACTTTGGAGCGTCTGAGCATGATTCTTCAGCCTCTTCCGCTTCTTCCTCAGAAACATCAGCAGGCTCTGGTTCGGCGGCCGATTCTTCGATTTCGGTTGCCTCAGGTTTTTCTTCACCATCGGACTCTTCTCTAATGTTTGCCAGAGCCTCTTCTGCTTCAGCAATTTCCTTGTCTATTTCGGTTATCTCTGCCGCTTTGGCATAGAGTCTGTCGAAGTTGAAGGCGTTTTTACGAAGCATCTCGTATGCCTCCTCGCCCAATTCTTCCATGACCTTATGCCTGTCCGCCTTGAGGTCGCCGATTTTCGATTTGATTCGCGTGGAGTCCCATAGTTCCTTGGTTTTGCTTCCTACTATGTCAACACCTGTACCTATTCCTTTTACCACCTTGTCGATTATGTCGGTCACGAAGACTCGCCTCCTGTCGTTATCATGTGAGTTATAAATTCGCCTCATTTCACATATATCCTCCGTCCGTGTTAGTCATGGCGGGTTGCGCCCTTTGGCAGGCAGCGCATCCCATATCATGTGCATCACAGAATACGTCGACCATGCGACTTGCATGACTGCAAAAGTGTTGGACTGCAAACCTTGCGATTTGGAGGGAAACACCGAGCGTTTCAAGAATAAATAAGCTGTACGGCGCGGGCCTGTAGAATAGGGCTTTCCAGAGACGTGCGCCGGGATCATCGTAAGATGGGAGCGGGCGAGCAGGCATGATAACTTTGAAGGAATTCTTGGCCCGAGAGGTTGTTCCGGCCCTCGGTTGTACAGAGCCCGGCGCAGTTGCGCTGGCTGCAGCTCGGGCTAGACAAGAATTGGGTGGCGAGTATATAGAGCGCATAAGCGCCGATGTCAGTGACAGCATATACAAGAACGGGATGAACGTCGGAGTGCCGGGGGCGAGCGGCGAAACAGGGAATTCGCTCGCGGCTGCTATGGGAGCGCTTGCAGGCAGGGCTGATTTGGGATTGGAAGTGCTGCGCGACTGCACCCCTGAAGATGTTGTAGCTGCAAAACGCATGATCAGCGAGGGCCGGGTCAAACTCAATTGCATGCCCCACGTGTGCGGTGTTTATGTAGAGGTGACGGTGGAATCGCGGACTCACGCTGCTACCTGCGTTATAGAAGGGGAGCATTCCAACATAGTCAGGGTGGACGTAGACGGCGAGACTGTCTTCAGCAAAGAGGAAGCCGCCCCAGCGGGGTCGACGCTCCCTCGCGATAACGGTAATGTCCTTGCTGACCATGCCAATGAGCAAGAGACTGATGGCTTTCTTGAGGGGATCGATTATCGGACTTTGCTCAGCCTTGCCGATGATATGGGGTCTGACGAGGTAGAATATGTGATGCGTGGCGTGGAAATGAATATGGCCATCGCCGAATATGGCCTAACTTCCGAATCCAAATCGGGGCTGGGAGCGGGCAAAGCCATATGGAAGCTCATGAGCGAAAACAAGATCGAAAAGGATTTGGCCTTCCTCATCCGTTCCTACTCGAGCGCAGCCTCAGATGCGAGAATGGCCGGGGTTCAATTGCCGACGATGAGTGCGGCAGGAAGCGGCAACCAGGGAATAACGGCGATAATCCCGGTGGCGCTGGCCGGTGAATCCATGGGCAAATCGAGGGAGGAGATAGCTCGAGCAGTCACAGTGAGCTTGCTTTCCACAAGTTTCGTGCGGAGTAGGACGGGGAGGCTCACGCCAGTGTGCGGCTGTTCTGTGGCTGCGGGCGCTGGGGCGGCGGCCGGGATTGCGTGCCTTTTGGGAGGCAACTGGATGCA
>DUWJ01000054.1 GCA_012842765.1 Bacillota bacterium
GCGCCGTTCGTTGCCACACTGGGAATGACGACGGTCGCCAGAGGGCTTACCCTCATCTATACCGGAGGACGTCCAATATACAACCTCACAGATGCCTTCAGAGTGCTAGGAGCAGGTTATGTTGGCCCGATACCAGTTCCCGTTCTCATACTGGCACTCGTAATTGCAGTAGTGCATTTCGTGATGTCGTCTACGGTTTTCGGACGTGAAGTCTATGCGCTCGGGGGCAATGAGGAAGCGGCTCGATACTCAGGAATCAACGTAGAACGCAGGCGTATGCTGGTCTATATCTCCATGGGCTTGCTGTCAGCGGTCACAGGAATAGTCCTTACATCCCGCTTGGGCTCTGCTGATCCCACGGCCGGAGTCGGTTTTGAAACTGACGCCATCGCGGCTGTCGTTATAGGTGGAACAAGTATGTCGGGAGGAGAGGGCTCCGTTATCGGATCTCTCATTGGAGCCCTGATCATCGGCGTCATGAACAACGGATTGAACCTCTTGAATGTGTCGCCATACTATCAGCAGATATTCAAAGGCCTCATAGTAGTCCTTGCGGTTCTCATGGATTCGGCTTCGAGACGTAAACGTCAGGCGGCTGCTTTGAAGGTTGGCAGGTAGTGTTGGAATGGGAGGGATGAAGAGCTCAGATTAAACCATAATGTAGAGTCGATTCCACAGGCTGTTTTGTCTAGTCACTCACCAATCAAGTTTTGGAGGTGCCAACGAGATGAGGTTTTCAACGAAGCGTACAACACAGGTCGTCATCGGCATTATCATGGTGGCGTTGTGCATGGTTATGAACGTAGGCGGCGCAGCGGTAGCAGCCGCGGCCAAACCTCGAACGGTTGCAGTAGCGTTCTGCACCCTGAACATACCGTTCTTCGTGGAAATGGAGAATGGTATTCGCGCGGCAGCGGCGAAGAACAACGTGAAGCTCATCGTCACTGATGCGCAGGATAGTGCGGCAAAGCAGCTTTCGCAGGTGGAGGACCTGCTCGTTCAGAAGCCGGATCTGCTCCTGATTACCCCTGTTGATTCAGATGTCCTGGTTCCTGCAGTTGAGGCTGCATACAAAGCCAAGGTGCCTGTGATCACAATCGACAGAAGCGTCAACTCGGACAAGGTAGTCTCGTTCATAGGCGTAGATGATGTTGAGGGAGGGCGCATGGCAGGCCGCTACGTAGTGGAGCAGCTCAAAGGCAAGGGCAACGTGGTAATGCTCGAGGGCGTCATGGGCAGCTCTGCCCAGCGCGACCGCGCGCAAGGCTTTGAGGAGGTCATTGGAAAGAACAAGGGGATCAAGATGCTCGCCAAGCAGACCGCCAACTTCAATAGGGGCGAGGCCATGACCGTGATGGAGAACTGGCTGCAGTCGTTCCGAACGATTGATGCAGTGTTTGCCCAGAACGATGAGATGGCTTTGGGCGCCATCGAGGCAATACGGGCCGCAGGTCGGCAGAATGAAATCATCGTCGTTGGATTCGACGCTGATCCCGGTGCCAAGCAGGCCGTCAAAGAAGGCAAGATGGCGGCCACTATTGAAGGCTCGCCATACAAACTTGGCGTAATGGGCATTCAGGCCGCAGTGGATTGCCTTGCCGGCAAGAAGCTTCCAAAGCAAATATTGATTCCGCTTGACCTGATTACGAAGGATACGTTCAAATAGCTGTAACTGCATGTTCATAGGAACCTAGATTAGTCAGTGCCCTGGGGCTGTGCTTGATGTGATTAGCACAGCCCCAGGGCGCATTTCTTTGTGGCAGAACAATTGACTCGCATTTCCCATAAAGCGTGAACTGGTTCGATATCGCCGAAGTTGAGATGCTTGTCGATTTCCGGCGGCATATATGACAATCATTGAAGGAGTTGATGCCGGAGAAGTCGAATACTCATGGGACGAATATGCAACGTTGCATAAACTATCTGCGGCGTGATTTCTGGCGGCCATGTAGGTTCCTGATTCGCCATGGTTTCGTATCCATGACCCCCTAGATGGGGGTGTGCTGATGACTTGGTGGGCAATATACTGAGGAAGCAGTCTTTCCCACGCAGGTGGGATGCGCCTTGAAAGGACGGGATGTGTAAGACATGGAGAAAACAAAAGTGATCATCATGGGCGCTGCGGGACGCGATTTCCACAACTTCAATGTCTACTTCCGCGACAACGAGAGATATGAAGTTGTGGCTTTCACGGCCACGCAGATTCCGGACATTGCCGGCAGAATGTACCCTGCAGAGCTTGCAGGAAAGCTGTATCCCAATGGAATTCCCATCTACCCCGAGGACCAGCTCGAAGAGTTGATTGTAAAGCACGACATCGATCAGGCGATCTTCGCCTACAGCGATCTCTCGCATGTCGACATTATGCACAAGGCTTCTGCTGTGATGGCGGCGGGAGCGGATTTCCGGCTGATGGGGCCGAACACTACCATGCTCAAGTCGAAAGTTCCGATTGTCGCCATTGTTGCGGTTCGCACCGGGGTCGGTAAGAGCCAGACGACACGTTACGTGAGCCAGGCGCTGATCGATGCAGGCCTTAAAGTGGTGGCGATCAGGCACCCCATGCCCTATGGCGACCTTGCCAAACAGGCAGTCCAGCGCTTCGCCACTTATGAGGATCTCGACATCCATGAGTGCACCATTGAGGAGCGCGAGGAATACGAGCCGCATATCGACCGAGGCGTGATCGTGTATGCAGGCGTCGACTACGGCAGGATCTTGGAGGAAGCCGAAAAGGAGGCTGACGTCATCCTTTGGGACGGTGGGAACAACGACTTCTCCTTCTACAAGCCTGACCTCACCATTACCTTGGTCGACCCACACCGGGCGGGGCACGAGGTTCTGTACCATCCTGGCGAGACCAATGTCCGCCTTGCTGATGTGGTGATAATCAACAAGGTTGACACTGCCAAGCCGGAAGATGTCGAAACGGTCCGCAAGAACGTGCAGAGGATCAACCCGAGGGCTCAGATCATAGATGCGGCTTCGCCTGTAACAGTGGAAGATCCTGAGATGATCCGCGGTAAGCGTGTGTTGGTAGTAGAGGACGGTCCGACGCTCACCCATGGCGGAATGGGTTATGGCGCGGGAGTGGTAGCGGCACGCCAGTTCGGTGCCGGCGAGCTTGTTGACCCGAGGCCGTTTGCCGTAGGCAGCATCGTCGAGACTCTTGAGAGGTTCCATCATCTCGAGCCGTTGCTCCCTGCAATGGGATACAGCAAAAAGCAGATAGATGAGCTTGAGACCACCATCAACAGATCTGATGCCGAAGTGGTGCTGATTGGCACTCCGATCGATCTCCGGAAGGTTCTCAAGATAGACAAGCCTGCCGTGAGAGTCAGGTACGAGCTCGAACAGGAGTCCGGCCCCGACCTCAGGGATATTGTATGTTCCAAGTTCGCTAAGTAGTAGATGTTTGGGCGGGCCCCGGCCAAAATGGCATGCCGGGGCCGTACAAGCTCTGGCAGATCTGGAAGCAAGCCCACATGGTATCACATAGTTTACAGTGTAGCCTTAAAATGGTATAATCCTGTCAGAATCAACACTGACAGGAGGGACGGTTTATGCGTCGGAGCTCTTGCGCCACCAGGCATAGAGCTTTCCCATGTGTGCTGGCATTTACGATGGCGGTGTTCTTTTGCCCCCCATGGCAGGCGGCGGGCGTGTCTGCCGCCAATGATTCCCTTGTGCTCAAAGTCGCGCTCGACTCGGAATCCTTGCCGAAGCTGACTGCCACCTTGTCCCACAAAGCCGCTCGCTTCTCTTCGACAGTAAAATCATCCA
>DUWJ01000370.1 GCA_012842765.1 Bacillota bacterium
AGGAGCAGTGTGGGGCTTTATCCCAACGTTCATTCTATTTCTGTTGTTGCAGAAGTACTTGGTCGAGGGAGTCTCGTCAGCTGGAATCAAGGGCTGACGTCTAAAAGCGCTGAAGGGGAGGAATATCATACTATGAAGTCGCATGGAAAGCTCGTAAGAATGCTCCGCGCTACGTTGCTCACAATCTGTGTCCTCTTGCTTTTTGCTGCGTCTACGGGATTGGCTGCACGGCAGGAGACAGTGACCATGTGGGCGTTCCCGCTATGCAGCGATGACATCGAAATGTACAGCAAGCTCGTTAATGAATTTGAGAAAGAAAACCCCAATATCAAAGTGCATGTAGAGGTTCTCCCGTGGCAGGGCCGTATGGAGAAGCTAATGGCAGCTCTAGCTGCGAACCAGGCTCCTGATGTGATGTACCTCAACGTGTTTCTAGTCCCGAAACTGGCAGCTACGGGGAACCTGGCGCCCCTCGACAAGTATTTGCCTTCCGACGTTAGGGCTGACTACTTTTCAGGCGCTATCAAGTCATGTCAGTATGATGGACGCCTCTATGCTATGCCCGTACTTCAGAGTGTGGTCACGTATATATACAACGTAGACCTTTTTAAGAAGGCAGGACTCGATCCTAAGGCTCCACCGGAGACATGGGCTGAGTTGGAAGAGGCTGCGCGCAAGTTGACCTGCGACACCGACGGAGACGGCAAGATTGATCAGTGGGGCATCAGATTTGACCTCAATCGTCCGAGCCCGATTACGAGCGTGGTTCCGTTTGTCTGGCAGGCTGGTGGAGATCTCATAAGCGCCGATGGAACTGAGGCCATCTATGACAGCCCTGAGGCAGTGAGAGCAGTTGAGTTCATTAAAGGTCTTATTGACAAGGGCTATATGCAGAAGTCGAACATTCAGGGGGGCGGACTCCCCTTCACGTCAGGCAAGATTGGCATAGATCTGCAGCGCGAGAACATGGACGTCATCAAGCTCAGAGCCGAAGGCCTCGATTTCGAGATTGCAGCCGGCCCTATTCTTAAGGATGCAAAGAAGATAGGTTACGGCACTGTGGGTTCTTATGGGATACTCGGCAAATCGAAGAACAAGGATGCAGCCGCAAAATGGGTGCTTTTCCTCACCAGACCTGACAATATGGCCTATATAATGAAGAACACAGGATTTGTGGCCCCCAGAAAGTCAGTATCACCGGCCAAATACGTCACGGATCCGGTGATCAAGCAATTCGTCGAGCAGGCGCCGAACTGCCGACCGGAAACACCACACCTCTATATTCAAGAGGTACTCAGCACGATGCAACCTGCCATTGAGAATGCACTTTTGGGCTTGAAGCCTGTTGAGGCGGCATTGAAGGAGGGCACTGCTGAGGCAAACCGCATAATGCGGAGGAAGTAGCCTTCCATAAGTGGAGTGTGCGAGACAGGAAGGGTTGGCGTTTCCGGGTGGAAAACCGGCGCTCGTATGTGTGAATGCGTGCTAGGCTATGCGCCGGGGTACGGGATCGTCAGCGAGTGAAGCCCGTCTGCATACAAATGACGGCGCCGTTGCGAGACAACAGGTTCTCGCGGCGGCGCTGTCTTGCGTTTCTTATGTGACTCGCTTGTGAACGCCAGAACAGTGTAAACTGGCATTGCGCCTGCCGATTACCACGTAACAGGATTTGCTTTGGGACTGCTTGAGTTGAGAGCATCCAGAACCATGCGCCACG
>DUWJ01000371.1 GCA_012842765.1 Bacillota bacterium
CCGTTCAGAAACGCCCGCCGCGTGAACTCGCCTGGTTGAGCAATGCGCGCACCTGCCTTCAGAGTAGCTTCGAGGACCGCGCGCGCCACAGCAGTTCCTCCGTGGCAACTTATCTCAGCCACATCTTCGCGAGTATAAGATGTGGGCCCGGGCATCCAGGTCATTATCGCTTCGTCTATTAGCTCCCCTGAGGCGTCATGCACGTGTCCGTACTTGCATAACCACCCTCGGATAGGATACAGCCCAGCCGCGCCGTCTGACGCCGCACCTGGCCGAGCAGGCACAAAAACACGCTGGGCCACATCTTTCGCTTCGGGACCAGATATCCTGATTACGGCTATCCCCCCAATTCCGGGAGGTGTGGCAATAGCCGCTATCGTATCCTCTCTGAACATCTGAGCTTCCCCCTTCCTTCAGACTCTAACCACACGCACAATCTCCGTGAGTGTCAACCAAGTCGATCGGCATCCCCAAATCCCGCAGCGGGCTTCCTCATCTAGAGCATAAAAGAAAGTGCGCGTCATTAAAACACGCACTCCTATTCATCGTCACCCTCTATACGCTCGATCCTTTTCACTCTTTGGGGGATATTACTATTCGCCTATATGGCTCCCGGCCTTCCGAGTGCGTAACGACGCCATCGTAGTCTCTGAGGGCCATGTGGACTACACGTCGCTCAAGGGCAGACATCGGCTCCATGACTTCGTCCCTTTGCTCCTGCACTACCCTTTCTGCAAGCTCCAAAGCCTTGTTCTCGAGAACCTCTTCTCGCCTCTTGCGATACCCGCCGATATCGACTACGTATCTCTCCCTCTCCGAGCTTCCGGACGCCCGAGCCTCCCTGTTGGCTGCCAAGTTTACCAGATATTGTATTGCATCGAGCGTCTCTCCTCGCCTGCCAATGAGCATGCCAAGAGATCTGCCCTCCACTTCCAGCAGGGTAATATCTTCAGACCGGGTCTCCGTGATGTCAACATCTACGCCCATCAGGGAGATCAGCTCCTCCAAGAACACATATCCACTGCTTTTAGCATCGTCCTCGTCGAAACTGGACCCGCCTCTCCATTCATCGTCATCTTCGTCGATGCCGCCCAAATCCTCTTCAGCCCTCACGGGAGACTCGACTGCGCCCATGGCGCCTTCATAAGCCTCTCCCTTGCTCTCTATGTTGGCAAGTGGGCGCACAACGACCCTTGCGTGTCTCCTTCCGACAAGCCCAAACAATCCCTTAGATCCTTCATCTATGACTTCTATTTCAACCTGACTTCTTGCCAAACCCAGAGTGGACAAACCCGACTCAACTGCCTCTTCGACAGTCTTGCCTACTGCTTCGACAGGCTCCATCTAGCTGACTCCCTTCTTGGCCGCCGCCAGTTGACGCTGGATCAACCACTGCTGGACCACACTGATCAGATTGTTCGTGACCCAATACAGCGCCGCGCCGGCCGGCATTCTCATAGCAATCCAGCCCATAAATATGGGCATGATTATCGCCATGGACTTCTGTGACGGATCCGTAGCCGTTTGCCTGCTCGAAAGCCATGTTGTTACAGCTGATAAAATAGGAAGGGCCCATGGGTCCGGGAGGGCGAAATCTTTTATCCATAAAAATCCCTTCGCAGCCTCCGGCAATCCGCCAATGAACGCGGTGTCTTGCAAAACGCGGTAGAATATTACAAAAAACGGGAGCGGAATAAGCATGCTGAGACATCCCACCGCCGGGTTTACATTATTGTCACGGTACAATTCCGCCACCCGACGCTGGTATTCCTCAGGCTGCCCCTTGTACTTCTTCTCGAGCTCTTGCACTTTCGGCGTAATCTCTTTCATCTGCTCCATTAGCCTGACCTGCTTAACCTGCAGAGGATGGAGCGCAGCTCTTATCAAAGTCGTTACTATGATGATTGCCCATGCAAGGTTGCCTGTTCCTTCTGCGAAGAATCGCAGAATGCTCTGCATCACTCCAGTGATGCCCACTGGCGGATCCCCCTTTCGCACTTAGGCTTGGCTTTCTGCCCTAGCTGTCGCCATTTGTTCATCACGCCTACTTGACAGGATCGTATCCCCCAGCGCTGAACGGGTGGCACCTTGCCAGTCTCTTCATAGCCAGCCATGTGCCTCGAATAACACCGTACTTCTTGACCGCTTCTTCAGCATACTGCGAACATGTTGGAACATAGCGACAACACGGATACCTTTTAAGCGGAGATATGCATGTCCTGTAAAAACGAATCAACCCTAACTCGATCCGGACTGCCCACATTTGCTGCCCCTCCAACCCTCATACATCCGATCCGCCACAGCTTCTCGGCTCTCCTAACTCAGTTTCGAGCGATAGTCTGTCAAGAACCTTCTCCAAATCGCCAATAACATTATGGCAGCGCACGTTCGGATCTGCAATCTTTCGCCTCGGCACGAGGACCATGTCATATCCCATGCCAGGCATGTTGGGCGCGAGGCGCGCAGCTTCCCTCAACAGCCTCTTTATACGATTACGCTTGACAGCGCCGCCCAGTTTCTTTCCCACAGGGTACCCCAGGCGAACTTCAGGCAAGCCATTAGGCACAGCGTACACCACTACATACTGTCCTGCGGCGCTCTTGCCTTCGCGGAAAGCTCTTTGAAAATCTGAAGTTCGACGCAAACTCACTGTTGGCATTGGCGGGCCTCCTAACAGCCCAATGAAGACAGAACACCCTGCATTTAATAGGGAGTGTCCACTAAAGGAAAAGCCGTCCGACGACGGCCAGAAACCAGCGACGCCCTGCGCCTACACCGTAAGTCGCTTGCGCCCCTTCGCCCTGCGGCGCCTCATCACGTTGCGGCCCGCTGGCGTGCTCATGCGCTTCCTATATCCATGGACTCGGTTTCGACGCCTAACTTTAGGCTGATATGTCCTTTTCATCTCAACTTATCCTCCCTGCAAGCTCACCGGCAGCATACCGCGTAAATTATATGCTAGGCCCATATTGGTGTCAAGGAATCGCAAGGACG
>DUWJ01000372.1 GCA_012842765.1 Bacillota bacterium
CAAGCTGGACCTTGCCTTCCCGGCCAAACACCGGAGCAAAACGCAAACAGAATCATATTCCCCCACATTGATGACGATCCGCTTCTCGCTGCGGTGATGGGGAGGGCGACGCCGCAGAGTGGGTCCGATGAAGGCGCTCGGATTGCATCCCTTCCCAACCGGTTCAGCGCCGAGTGTCATGACCCGGTATCTGCAGGGAAGGCGGCTGCGCAGGCTGTCCAGAGCGCTTGGCAGAGTTTGGCTCTCGAGGTATGGAAGACAGTCTGCAATCGTCTGAGGCGGTCCTTCAGACATTCTGAACTTCTGCCCGAACTCGCTTGCCAAGATTCTCTCCCGCCGACATGGTCTCGTCAGATTGAAAACCATTGGGAACTCTACTGGGTTGCCGGGGCTGGGCCGTCCGGGGTTGATCAACGAAAGAACTGGCGACAGATGCACATGTTCGATGAGACCGGAGAAGTCTGCACCATGTGTGGCGAGCGAGTGATTGCATTTGGAGCGGAATTGCCCAGATGGCAGGCGCGTCAGATATGGCATGGAGCGGGTGGGGTCATCGAATCGATAAATGGCGAGAGTGGCAGTGGCGGATGGGCTCTCGCGCTCGATCCTGACCAAAAAGAGCGCCTCTGCGCTGTCTGCATGGTGAAAAGGTTATTCCCCTACATCGCGCAAGAGGCAATTGGCTGGCCTGTACCTGTCAGCTTTCCGTCCACGCATGACCTGGCGTGCAGGCCAGGTGAGAAGGCAAGCTCTGACTCTGGAGATCTGGCCTTTCCATACTACGCGATCCTTTTTATGGATGGAGACAGCATGGGCAAGCACCTTAGCAGCAACCCTGAACGGACAGGCCAGATATCCAGGGCCATCTCAGGTTTTAGCCGTGCGGTGCCGCAGATTGTGGAGCTCGAATACCATGGCAAAGTTGTGTACGCTGGCGGCGACGATGTCCTGGCGCTCCTCCCTGTCGATGAGGCCCTCAATTGCGCTGTCCGCCTCCGCCGGATGTTTGTTGAAAGCAGCAAGTTGGCCGAGGTTCCCATGACCATCTCCGCTGCCATCCTGTGCGTGCACGTGAAAAGCCCGCTGCAGGCCGCACTTGCGACTGCACATCAGCTCTTGGATGACGTGGCCAAAGAAGGAATAGGCCGCGATGCCTTTGTGATCGAGGTGCGGAAGAGAGGGGGTTCACCGCTTGTCGTCGCAAAACCATGGGAAGACAACTCACGCTGCGGTGCTGTGAACCGGAAGGACGGGCAGACGTGGGCCGAACGCATTGACGAACTGAGTGGCCAGATATTCGGCTCCGAAGATGAGGGCTACTCCTCCAGGTTCCTGTACAGCGCCGCAGAACTGCTGGAACCCTTTGCCCGTTCAGTCAAGGAACACGGTGTTGAGGGGCCTGCCTTTGAGGCGGCGGACATGATCCCTGTCTTGGCAGCCGAATACCTGCGTGGGCCAGGTGCCTTGCTTGAGATCGATTGGGATGAATCTGTCCGGAGGATGACGGAATTATACGACTTGTGTAGATGGGAGCCGCGGGAGTCCGGCAAGATTCGCGACCACATTTTGCAGCCTGAAGCATTGCCGATTGTGAGGTTTCTGGCAGAGGCGAAAGGGGTGAAGTAGACATGGCGGAAAAGCTCTTTCTCTTTGGCTGCGAGGAAAGCTACTTCTTTCGGGACGGAACGCCGTTCACTGCCGGAGAAGACACGTTCCTTCCGTCGAGTTTCCCGCCCAGCTGCAATGTACTGCACGGCGCAGTGCGCACGGCCATAATGCGAGGCCACGGCCTGGATTTCGGGGAATATGCGCAAGGTCGGTGCAGCGTGTGCGGTTGTGCCCAGGAAGACTGCGAGGTCTTGAAAGCCATGAGTGGCAGCCCAGATGAGCCTGAAGACGCGGGAATGGACCTGATTGGTCCGTTCGTGACGCGGGAGACAGAAACCGGAGTGGAGCGTCTATACAGAGCCCCATCTGATTTGGTGCAGGTAGAATCTGTTGCTTCCGAGATCGAGTTCGGCCGTTTGCATCCGTCCCCAGAGCCCGTCATGACCGACATTGGTAGAGTCTTTATGCCCTCATCTGATGTGCGTTGTAAGTCTTTGTCTGATGTATGGATAAGCGAGAACGGGCTTTTGGGCTATCTTTTGGGGGCTGACGTCAGCCCAGATGAGGCCTACTATTCGGCTAAGAAGGATGGAGCTTCAGAGCAAGGACGGGCGTTCCTGTTGCGGGAGGAGAGGATCGGAATAGCGAGACAGAGAGCTACCGGCGCTACGCAAGAAGGAATGCTCTATGCGATTGAACATATCCGCTTTTTGCATGGGCCAACTGAGAAGTTCGGAATGGGCGTGCGTGTCCGCGGATGTCCGGATACGCCAGTTCCCAACGTGGTCAGGCTTGGAGGGGAAGGGCGTTTTACGAGCCTGAGAGTAAAGCGTTCGAAGCCGTTCCCTGCAGACGGCGTCGCTGAAGCGATCGATCGGGGTCCGAGTTTGTTCGGCGAGCGGGGTTTCAAAGCGGTCTTCACGACCCCTGTCCAGTTCTGCGCTGGAGATGATGGTGACGGATGGCTGCCGCCAGGATTTGCCCAGTGCGAACGTGACGGCGCACTGGTCTGGGAAGGGATTTTGCGAGACATGCGGTGCACACTTGTGAGCGTGTGCTCGGATAGGCCTGTTCGCATAGGCGGTTGGAATATGGTGCTCAACCAGCCCAAGCCGCGATTGGCTTACGTGCCCGCCGGAGCTGTCTACTACTTCACAACTCCTCACACAGGAGCGGAGGTTGTGGCGGCGTTCCATGACGCCAAAATTGGAATGGACACTCGCATAGGTTTCGGCCATGCAGTAGTCGGGAGGTGGTAGTTTTGGATACCGCAAAAGGAGTTCTGTTTCTCTATGGCCAAAGCTGGCTTCGCCCGGGAGCGGGAGCAAGCACCGGAGTGATCGACCTGCCCGTTCAGCGCGAGGTGCACACGGACTACCCAATGATTCCTGCGTCCAGTGTTAAGGGAAGTCTCCGCGAGACCGCCGAAGGAACGGTTTCTCAGGACGTGGTGGACGGCCTATTTGGACCGGAAGTCTACCGTCCTGCAGCAGGGGAGCCCCGCAGTAAGGAAAGGCATTTCGCCGGTGCCCTCACTGTAGGCGACGCCAAGTTGATCCTTTTTCCGGTCAGATCGCTTACCAGGTCGTTCTTTTGGGTGACGAGTCCGCTAGCCATTGCGCGTTTTCTGCGGGACCTCAAGACAGTCGGCATCAACCCCGGTTGGGATGGACCATGCAATGTCGACGGCGCCCGGGCGCTAGTGCCGCAGGAATGCAAGACTTCGTCCCGTCTCTACCTGGAAGAGATGGATTTCGAGCCTCAAAAAGATCCAGCCGTATCAGCCATAGCTCAGTTCTTAGCAGAAAAGTTCGATGCCTCCATAATAGGCGCTGCTTTCAATGAGAAGCTCAAAAGCGATATTGCGGTTTTGAGCGACGACGAATTCGCATATTTCGTTCGCTATGCCACGCAAGTTTCCGCCAGGACCCAATTGACTTCCAATAAGACTACAGACAAGACGATCGGGCCCGATGGCAAGATCGAACAGGGTAATCTCTGGTATGAAGAGACATTGCCTCCCGAGACTGTTTTCTACATCCCGCTCATGGCCAGTGCGGCCAAGGGAGGCGGAGCCCAAGATCAGCTTTCAACCGGGAACGCGGTAATGGACAAGCTCGACCGCGAGGTGCTGGCAAATCACTTCATACAGCTTGGCGGGAACGAGACATTGGGGCATGGTTGGTGCGCAGCCTTCCTTGTGAGGGGGGATCGATAATGCGCACGCTAGAACAGGAGCGTGCTCTCTTCGCTTGGGAGCGGGTCAACTCAGTCTGCAAAGACCATCCAAACGATGCCAAGGATGTCGCCATGAACATCAGGAAGATGCCGACAATGGTGTTGACTAACGGGTTAGGCCAGACCTTGGCGTTTTTGCTTCAGAAGGACGAAGGGAGGAGATCGGGGCCGGAGTATATCGTGTACGACATGATCGCAGAATGGGTTGTGGACAAGCGTAAACTATATGCGGGGCCCAGGGCTGACTTGATGAACCAGCTGATTCAGGGGGACAGATACCTTTACCGGCAGGCCCAGGAGGAAACGTGGGCTATGTTGGCGTGGCTCAAGAAGTTCGCCGATGCCTATATTGGAGCCGGCGAAGGCCTGGAGGAAAAGGGCTCTGATGTGGGCGGCGGGCGCCCCCACGGAGGGGAGGGGCGATCATAGATGCTGCCTCTCTACAAAGACGCAGAAGAGTGGCTACAGCACCGTCAGGATTCCAATCTTGGGCTGGAGTATGACAAGTACATAGACGAATGGTCGAAAACCGGCGATGCAGAAGGAGTAAGGGTCTCCATGGACCCAAAAGGAAAGCAGCGTTTCTACGCCCGGTTTGCTACATCCCCGGGCAACTACTGTTCCAGCCTTCTCCGGGACTATCGGGAGCGAAGATACAGGCTCCTGTGGGAGCTGGGCGGCAAGGTTGTTCGCGCCAGGACTGTGTGGCGATTCGTGTCAGGGCTAGGCGCCTCGCACCCATTGGAAGCCGGATTTATCTGGCACCGCACACTGGGAGTTCCATACTTGCCCAGTTCCTCCGTAAAGGGCATGGTTAGGGCCTGGCTTACCCACTGGCTTGGCGGGGCAGACGATGTGGCTGCTGAGCGCGCGAGGGCACGAGCTGCGGAGCTTTTTGGTGACACTGAGACAGTGGGCATGGGACGGCTGATGTTCTTCGATGCCGTGCCGGAGACTCCGCCGAGGCTGGAAATGGACATTATGAATCCGCACTATGGCCCCTACTACTCCGACCCTCAAAAAAACCTCCCGGGCGATTATTACTCGCCGGTGCCAGTCAACTTCCTTGTGGTTCCGGCTGGGCAATGGTTCGAGTTCACGTTGGCTCCTGCGGATCCGAGGTGCACTGAAGACGATTTGGCAGAAGGAATCGAATTGCTTCAGAAGGCCCTCGAGGTTATCGGCTGCGGTGCGAAGACAGCTGTTGGCTACGGAGTGTTCGAGTCCTTTCAGGACAAGACGGATGAGGTGTTTGCCGAATTTCGGAGGCAAGAAGAGAACGCCGAGCTTGAGAAGCTGTCTCCTCTGGAGAGGAAGCTTCGTGAACTGGAGATCGCCGTTGAGAAAGAAGGACAGACCGATACGATCATCAAGACAACTACGGACTTGTATTACGAGATGAGTACGATGAGTGATGACGACAAGCTGGTCGTTGCGCAGACGCTCAGAGATGTTTGGATGGCTGTTGGGCGTTGGTCTGGCAAGCTCAGCAAGAAGCAGAGAGAAAAAGTAGCGGAGGTAAAGAGAGTGTTGGGGGAGGTTTGAGGATCAATGGCTCGGGAAAGAGTATTGGTTTTTGCGCCGGGGACCATGCCGAGGGAGGCAGATTACTTCCTGCCTGAGAGCCCCGACGTGCTTGAGACGACGAACTTAGCGCCAATCGCCCTGGTGAAGTTGGAAAAAAAGGTACGCGGTAAGGAATATCCCGATAATGTGATCGCGCTCTGCACCCAGGAGGTCATGGACGAGAGAGTGGCGGGAATAGAATCCGATTTTGCCAAGCTTGGCATCGATATGAGTCCGCTTGAGGTTCCCAATGGCAAGGACGAGGAAGAGCTGAAGGATATAGTCAGAATACTGCTGCAGGCTATTCCGGATGAGTGCGATTTGACGCTCGATATAACTCATGGCTTTCGGTCGAGCCCGTTCGTCTTTTCAGTTGCCGCTCAGTATCTGAGCTTTCTACGGCCGTCGGTGACAATAGAAGGGCTTTACTATGGCATGTTGGGCAAGGCGGAGCCAAATTCCGCTCCCCGCACGCCTTTGGTGGATATGAGCATTTTCCTCGAGCTTATGGACTGGGTGTACGCGGTGCGCGTCTTTCGCGACACCTATATGCCGCAGAAGCTGGCGGACATGGTCAAGCGGGCGGCCGGGGGCTCTGACGATGCAGACGGGATCATAGAGTCGATAACGAGATTTGCAAACGCCTTCGAACTGGGCCTGCCTATCGAGCTTGCTGAGCGAGCTGTCGACCTCCGTAAGCAGGTGAGCCCTCCATTGCCCGAAACACTTGAGTCAACTGTCTTGCTGCCTGATGAGTTGTTTGGGGAGGTTTCAAGGCTGGCGGCGGACTTTGCTCCCGCAAGCGGAGACCGAGTCCCCGATACACTCAGTTGGGAAGAGATTCGTAGACAGGTTCGGGTTATAGATAGATATATCGAGGCAGGCCATGCCGTCAATTCCGTCGGCATGATGCGGGAATGGGTCATATTGATGGTCATATACTACAACGGCGACAGGGACAAGTGGCGGACTCGGGAGGAAAGAAAGAGCGCCGAAGATTTGGCGAACAAAGGCAGATGGGTGTCGCGGGAACTGTACAGAATAAAGGACCGCGTATGGGAGCTGCGAAACAATCTTCATCATCATGGCCACGAGGCTACAGATAATTTGGATGTAGATGAAATGGCTAACCGAGTTCGGCGAGTTTGGGCTGACTTGAGGCCTTATATGAATCGGCCGGCTGACTGGAAGATAGAGCCCTGGGGATACTAGCGCCTTTGGAGGATGAGCAATGATAGTAGTGAACTTCTCGCACCCGCTCAGTGAAGAACAGCAGCGTCGGATAGAGGCTCTGACTGGCCAGACAATAGATGCAGTGTACGATATACCATGTCAGCTCGATCAGGACAAGGCGTTTGCTCCGCAGATTGCAGGTATTATCGATGCCGTTCCTGTTCTGGCTGAGGACTGGCAAACCAATTCAGTGTTAGTGAACTTGCCCGGCCTGCACAACGCAGCGGCGTTGGTAGTGGCCGAACTTCATGGACGTATGGGGCACTTTCCCGCCTGCGTGCGCATTAGGCCTGTGGCGGGCAGCGTGCCCACACAATTCGAAGTAGCAGAGATAA
>DUWJ01000373.1 GCA_012842765.1 Bacillota bacterium
CTTCTCGCCTATCATACCAGTAATTCCAAGACCATGGATCAGTAAAGCCTTCGGATATCTCGAACCCAGACGGAACAGGATCCTCGAAAATCATGTAATCCATGTCGCGCTTGGCATCAATGGCGACCCTCACAAGGAGCTCCTGTCCGCACATGACAGGAGTATCCTCATCCACAGGAATCAGCGCATATTCTTCGCCCTCCGGGGCCTCGGCATTTCTGTCTATGACAAAATATGTGCGGACAATGTCTGCGCACTCTCCTGCCGCCTCAATGCGATCACGTGCTTCATGCCATGATGCGTTAATGCTGTAGTAAACAGGACCTTCCTCGGCCGATATCTTGACCGAGTTGCTCCCGGCTATTAGAAATTCGGGATCGATCTTGACACACAAGTTTGCGGCCTCGTAGCCTGAATCTCCTCCCAAGTATTCCTTGGCAATACGCCGCCCGTTGACCTCCACCGTCACTTGCCTTCGCTGTCTGACATCCTCCTCCATAGCGGTCATGTACTCTACCAACGCCATGATTGCTGCAGCGGACTCCCGCGTTGATCTCCACTGTGACCCGTCTCTTGTCATAGCAAGATGTCGGGCAGCCTGCGATAGAAGCGGACTGGAAGGTTCAGCCTCGAGCAAAGCCATCATGGCCCATGCAGTGGTCTCGCCAGTTTCATTCCTCCACCAATTTTCCTTATCCTCAGTCTCCCAAAACGCCTGCCCTGAAATCACAGTCGCCATATTCCTCAGAGTCTCCGCGCCTGCCGATGCCATGTCGTCGCGTCCTGCAGCCGACGCCGCCAGTGTTACATATGCAACAGTCAATGGTTTCAGCGATTGCAATTCAGCTGCAACCCGCCTTCCATGCTCCACATTGGGGTACGCCGGGAGTTTCGCGGCAAGCTGTTCAAGGGCCTTCATGCCCTTTGCGCCCAAGGCGCCTTGCTCCGCCAGGACGTAACAGGCAAATGCGCGGTTCGTATCGCTCTTCTCATCCCATACTGCTTCCCTCAGGTAATCGGCGGCTCTTGCCATTGCCTCTTCACTTACACAGAACCCGCTCTGCCTCGCCCTTTCCAAGCCGTAGAGCACGTATGAAGTCATCCATAGGCCACTGTCGTCGTGCTCCCACCAACCGTACCCACCATCCCAATGCTGAAACTTGTAGAGGCGCGCAAGTCCGGAATTGACCATGTCGGCAAGCTCCTCCTCAGTCCTTGGCATGGGGATCCCCATACAAGCAAAAGCGCGGTGTGCCAATATGTCGGGGAGGAAAGCACTCATCGTCTGTTCAACACATCCATACGGGTAATTGACCAGGAATTCGAGGGCAGACTCCACAACACCAGCGTACCCTGGAGAGATATCCACTGATAGCGACGTAGCTCCCTGCACTATGTCATCGGGCAAATCAAACTCGATGTCATTCTCCCCGCGCCCTCCGTCAGGGCGCACCTCGCCGGCCCAGACTTCATCGCACTTCTCTCCAAACGGAAGAACCGGGACAGACAACGCGAGTTTGTCTCCAACAAACCAGGACCAGGCATTTGCCTTGAAGACCACATCGCCCACGGTCTCCGGCTCTACCTCCCATTCCACCACAGCTTCTCCACTGGCAGGCACTTTGACCCACTGCCATGAGCGGCCCACGATCTTGGCGCCGCTCGCGTTGAGGTTCACGAAGACTATCCGCTGCCACTTGGTCTCGTTATGAATAACCCCCGTTACACGCCCACAGTCGCCCATGGTATAGTGGCGCGGAATTCCAAGCCTTATTGAAAGCGGTTTGCTCACGGTCACCTTTTCCTGGGCCTGCCCAACAATGGTGGAACGCGTATGTGCCCTTACCGTAGCTCGCCACGTGGTAAGCGAGTCAGGCATCTTAACCCGAACCACTGCATGACCATTGCTGTCTGTCACAACAGACGGAAACCATGCGGCTGTATCAGGGAAGTACTTGCGTGTCGCCTCTGTGCCGCCTTCTTTCTCGGCGCCGCCGTAATAAGTCACCGGAAAAGAGTTCTCCGTTGAGACAGCCCGTTCGCGACGTCCGTGGAAAAACTTGTCGATTGCAGGCGTGGTGTCGGGCCTGACCGCGTAGATCGATTCGTCCACCAAACCGAAGGATATTTCAGCTGGAACACCATCTCCATCAGAATTCTCAGTCACGATCAGATACGTTGCAGTCTCCCCGGGACGGTACGAGTCTTTGTTCGGCTTTATCTCGACATTGAGTAGACGTTCTGGAACAGGGATCACGATCTGGCGCGCCGCTGTCTGCATAACACCTGACACTATTGCAACAACACTCACATACGTATTTGGGGCATATTCCGGCTTAATCGCCAGTTCCACCTCTGCTGACCCGTTCTCGAGCCTAATGACGCGCACATCCCGAACTTCTCTGTCCTCAACTGTAAGAAGGACAGAGCTTACCTCAGGCGGCGCAGTAATCAGAACCTTCGCAACATCGCCTACGTCGTATCTGCCTCGGTCGCACACAATACCCAGGTCAGTCCGGAACATGTCGGCCCACGATCCATTGTCCGGAGTCGTCCAAATATAGGTCTCCGCGATTATGGCATTGCCACGTTCATCCTCGGACTTGGCCTGAATTACGTAATCTCCGGGTTTTCCGGCTTCCAGCTCAATGAAGCCATCGCCCGATGCAGCAGTTGTGATTCGGGTTGAGTGGACAGGCGTGTCAGTGTAGCCTTTCTTGCTGTAACTCCGTTTGAGCACGATAATATCGATGTCCCTGACCACTCCGTTGCCGTCGAGATCGACCGCTTTCGCGTATACTTCAAATTTGTCTCCCTCCCGGACTACGTAACGGTCAGTCGAAACGTCGACGTCAATTGTGCCTCTGGCAACATCGGTGTATCCTCTTCCATATGCCCTCTTGTTTGTTGCGTCAATGACGTCTGCTTCCACTATATATCTGTAATTATGGCCATCGGCTGCAGGTGACTCGAAGGAAATCCGCGCTGAGCCATCTGAGTCGGTCCGAGTTTCGCCTGAAAGAACAAAATCCCCATAATACAACCCAACCATGTCATCTACGCCGCCATACTGGTCATAATCGTAGCCCGAATCTTCCGCAGTTGGGCCGAAAAAGCCCATGGGCTGGCGATAGACACGATAGGCCACCCGGGCATTCCTTACAGGAGCTCCAAAATAGTAAAGAGCTTTGCACGTGGCATCGAGACGATCGCCGGCAATGTACATCTCTTTGTCGAACTCGATCTCCACAACCCATTCAGGTTTTCGATACTCCGCTACCTGAAAGCTCCCTTCATGCTGCTCTCCGTCAA
>DUWJ01000374.1 GCA_012842765.1 Bacillota bacterium
GCCACCCAATCCAATAGAGGTGCCACCAGCAAGTAGCTCCATGTTTCTGTCGAAGATCGGCCCTCTTGCGAGTCGGATCACGGCGTCTACAGACCTCTGCTCCACTGCTTTTGCCGCCAAAGGCCGGCCTCTTACCAATGAAATCCAGGCGAGGCGAACCAGAAGCAATCCAAAGCACACAATAACGAGGCCAATTAGGAAATTAAGCCTTGAAGCGTTTCGTCTCGTTGCACCCACCCCCCATCCTATCATTCCCCCAAAACCTTCAGGAAGCATCCATCACGGCTCAGAGGAGAGGATGGTGAAGAGGCTCGATGACTGGCCAAAAGGAGTTGGGCTCGGTCCCTAAGCTCTCGGAGTGGTCAGATGTTCTTTGAGACTTGCCCAGACTGATCAATCTGGGCAAAAGCCCGTCAATCTGAACTGATTGCCGATTTGAGCCTCGCGATAAGCAACTCTATTGCCACTTGATTGAACCCGCCTTCAGGAATGATGAAGTCCGCATATCTCTTATTGGGCTCCACGAACTGCAGGTGCATAGGACGAACTACATCTAGGTATTGCTCCACCACTGAATCCACCGTTCTGCCCCGCTCCTTGATATCGCGCATCAATCGTCTGATGAATCTCACATCGGGGTCGGCGTCCACATAAGCCTTGATATCCATTAGGGCGCGCAACCGAGGGTCTTCTAGTATGAGAATGCCTTCAAGCACTATGACGGGCGCAGGATCGACTCGCTCAGTCTGTGGGGTGCGGGTATAGGATTCAAAGGAATACACGGGTTTTTCTACCGGTTTGCCCTCTATGAGAGTTTCGATGTGTGATATGTAAAGATCGGTATCGAACGCGAACGGATGGTCATAATTGGTCTTCAACCTCTCTTCGAAGCTGAGGTGGCTCTGGTCACGATAGTAGGCATCGTGTTCAAGGACTGCTACGGCATCCCCAAAAGCTTGCGAGACTGATCTGACCACTGTGGTTTTACCTGAACCTGATCCTCCCGCGATCCCCACCACTAGTACTTCATCTGACATTTGGAATTCTTGCACCGCCTTGTGTTGCCCCTGTCATCGCGACGACCGCGAGTCTCTCTCGATTCTTGCCTTCGCCCGGAGATGCTCGCTGTATGTCTTGGTGAATACGTGGCTGCCATCGCTTGCAGCAACAAAATAGAGGTAATCGCCGGGCTCGGGATTGAGCACGGCCTCAATAGATGCCAGGCCTGGATTGCAGATCGGGCCGGGCGGAAGTCCCATATTAATGTAGGTGTTGTAGGGCGAATCAATCTCCAAATCCGGGTTGAGGAGGTGCTCTTTCGGGACGGGAAGAGCATACTGGACCGTGGCGCAGCTCTGCAACTTCATCTGTTTCTGGAGACGGTTAAGAAACACCCGCGCTATAATCGGCCTCTCTTCCGAGTGCTTCGCTTCCCTCTCAACGATGGACGCCAAAATCAACGTTTCCCTGTCCGTCAGGGACATGGGACGTGATGGATGATGGTCAAACGCAGCCTGCGCAGTATGTTGGAATCTTCTCAACATGGTTCGAACGATGCGGAGAGCGCCCACTCCATTGGCAAACTCGTAAGTATCAGGGAAAAGATATCCTTCCAACGATGATTGGTCAGCTACAAACGGAAATTCCTCGGCTAGGTCGTGCGGAGGATTGTTAACCAGAGCAAGGAGCTCTTCCCTGTCAGCAAGTCCGCGCTCGTGGAAAATATCGGCTATCTGCAACGCGGTCAGGCCTTCCGGTATCGTTACTCTGACTGTGACTACTCTTCCGCTAGCTATGGCATCTAGAATGCTGGCAACGCTTTCGCCCTGTATGAACTCATATTCCCCGGCTTTGAGCGACGAGTCCTTACCAGAAAACCGAGCCATGGCATCAAACATGACGCTCGAACGGATGAGTCCGTCTTCTTTAAGGATTGCGGCGATCTTAGACGCTGACGCACCGTCCGGCAAGACGACTCTGACTCGAACTTCAGCACCCTCTTCGGGCGAAACACCCCTGGACGCCCATATCGCCCACGCGCCTGCTGTCACGAGTAAAGCCATAAGAAAAACCAACGGCCACGCCAACCGCCTACGGGCTCTTTCTCTGGTCTGAACAGTACCCGGCATTCTGAAGGCCCCCCGTCCCCTATTATGTGCACCCCTGGGACCAACAATAATTATAGGGTCAACCGCGTTGTTGTGCAAGGAAGCTCGGCATGATCCGCAACAATATGGCGACTGATTCCTCCGACTTCAATGGGGGCCTTTTCAGACAAACGAAAGGTGAGGCAGATTGGATGTCTCCGAAACGGCCTTTTGCGGCATTTCGCATGCGGGATACAGTCCCACGTAAAACAGCAACGAAACGCTGAAAAAATGGTGACGCCAGGCCGATTACCTGGCGTCACCATACTTATTGCTTTCGGCTGCCCCAATTGCGCCCGCGCTAGAGGCGGCTACATGTCTTCGTCGTCATCCTCGCCGTAGTCATCATCAAGAAAATCGTCGTCGAAGGCTTCCAAGGCTTCGAGGACCCTCTCATACTCCTCATCGTCTTCAATGTCTGTGAAGTACTCTTCTCCATCGTCATCAACTTCGATTCGGAATATAAAGGCCTCCTCGCAGACATCCTCGTCCTCCAGCTCGTCCAGGCACTCTGCCGGCACGAGTATAGCGTACCGCGTCTCGTCCACCTCTACAATGTCATCGATTGCGAAATCCTGCTCCTCACCATTCTCATCAACTAGCGTGACGATGCTTACCTCGTCTGGCATCTCGATCACTCCAATCTAGCCCTATTTTGTTCGCCAAGACAGTACTCTACCCACACAAGGACAACTCGTTCTATCCGCGATTCCTGTTTTTCCTGTCCTCCAGGTCAATGCCGCCGGAACTGTCCGGCTGGCGCAGGGCTGACTCCCAACTTAGTCCTCAATGCCAAGCCAGTCGAGATAACCCTGGAGGATAATCGCGGCGGCAGTTTTGTCAACGGTCTGCCGTCGGCGTCTCCGCGAAAGATCGGCCTCGATCAGCAGTCTAGATGCCTCTACTGTGCTCAAACGCTCATCCCACGTGACCACAGGAAGCTTCACCGCCCTCTCCAGTCGCTCGCAGAAATCTTCAACCCGCTGCGC
This sequence comes from Bacillota bacterium, assembly GCA_012842765.1. GTDB lineage: Bacteria > Bacillota > DTU025 > DTU025 > DTU025 > UBA10085. The sequence goes on from DUWJ01000374.1 coordinate 3,137, forward strand.
CGCCGGTCCGTAGCTTCCATCCATGTTCCTCGGCATGCCCACAACTATTTCACATGCCCCGACCTTTTTGGCGAGTTCTCCTATGCGGATAATATCCTGCTCCCAACCGCGACTTTCAATTACAGTATGAGGCATGGCTGCAATGCCTAATTCGTCAGAGACTGCCACTCCTATTCGAGATTCACCGAGATCGATCCCGATACGAACCAACTTGCAACCTCCTATACCACCTTTATGCAGAACTCCTTGCAATGGGCGACACAGTACCCGCAGAGCACGCACTTTTCGGGATCGACCACGGCCCGTTCAGCGCCCATTCTGAGGGCTCCATGGCTGCATGCATCTATACATGCGCCGCATTTGGCGCACCACATTTCTATGAGGAGCCGCTTTTCTCCTGCAAGGCCACTAAACATTTCTTGAGAGACTTTGCGTCCGGAAGCGATGGCCAGCTCAGCCTCGAGTTCTCCCACGTTTTTGATCCCGATCGCCACCAAGTCTATGTAGTCGTGATTCATAACCCACGTAAACGCGTGTAGGACCTCTCTGTAAAGATGTCCGCCTCCAAGAGGTTTCATGCTGTATGTTCCCACACCAGAAAGGCTCGCAGCTTCTATGGCCCTCTCCATGTCACAGACGCTCCCGTCCATGATGCCTATGCCTTGCAAGTTGAGGATGGGGTGCACCACGTCGATCTCCGGCATCTCCGAAACAGCGTCCACCACTTTCACTGCATGCCTAGAGACCGATACTGCCCTGATCAGGCCATTTCCCTTCGCGTCTTAAAGATACCGGATCGCGTCAACATGCCCATTGAGCGTCAGCCGGCTTTCCTGTTCGTGAAGACCAAATATGTCGATATAGTCTACTCCGATATCCCGCAATGCCCGCTCCAGGCTTTCGCGCATGCCTTCGTACGTATACTGATAGCATCTCGACGAGATTACTATAGCCTCCCGCGGCACTCGGTGCAAGACTCTGCGCAAATATTCATAGACACCATAGAGCTCGGCAGTGTCGAAGAAATTGATGCCACGCTCCACGGCCTCGCAAATGAGGGCTGCGCCTACGTCTGGGCTGATATTAGCCTGCAATGGCCCCATTGTCAATGTTCCAAAGCATAGCCCTAGATACCTCTATGCCAGTTCGACCAAGGATTCCTCTTTCCATGTTCAGGCCCCTTCCGCTAGGATCTCGTCTACAACGTAGCCCAGCAGCGCAAACGCAGGCATCATAGCCACAGTAGCGCACGCCACAACCCCGGAATCATTCACAGCCATGGCCACAAGCGCGCCAGCCAATCCGCCCATGACTGATACGTACACGATTGGGTAATCATCGCGGAATCGTCGAAACAAGCCAAAAGGCTTGCCTGCGAGCACCGTAAGGGCGATGAGGAAGGCCAACAGTACCCGTGTCCAGGCTGTATATCGTAGCAGGCGCATATTCATTTCCAGCTTTCGCCATGCAATTACGCCCAGCTGGCCTAGGCCCATGTCAATCGCTTCTGTCGCACCATGGGCATCCTCGCGTTCCGGCACCGCTCCAACATCTGCATCAACTCCATCTGCGCCTGTTTGATCGGTCAGAAGCCGCCACGCTCTGCCAATGTGGGACGAACGTTTCCCTTTGGCATCAGCCCAGGCCATGCCTGCACAAGCCCCGACCGCCACAACGACTATGGCGACCATCGCTACGACCTTTGCCCGGCGTGAAAGAGTGCTTCTTGCAAACGCCATCACGCCCATGAAAACCGCTATTGCAGCGGCGGTGACCATTCCTCCGAAGTTGGCGCCTATCGTCGGATGCCCGAGCAGCATGGAGATGGCCCCTACGCCGATAGCTGCGCCCGCCGTTGCCTTACCCGACCTGGAGACAACGCGTTCCGCTCCGGTCCACATTTCGCCCAGTGCGGAAAGGCAAATGGCAGCTGAGCCCGCCAGAACACCCATGAGTTCGTTGCCTATCCCATAGTACCGCGCCCCCACTATTGCGGAATGGCCCAGAAGGGACGTTGCAGCAAGGGTGCCTCCGGCAAGGCCATCTGCGATGATCACTACGGCCGATGCCGCAGCGATCCCAACAGATGCCCACATGCATGATGAAGTTGTTCTCATGAGCAACAAAGAGATGATGGCCGATCCCAAAGATGCAAACAGGAGAGTTCCAGCGATCCCCTGAATCCTCAGGATCGGGGCAACCAGAATGAGCAATGGCTGGGCCGCCACTGACAGTAACAAAAACTTCGCAAAGAACACAAAAACAGCAGGCACCCGAAGTCCGAGGAGAGCAACTGCGAGGACACTGAAAACCGCAATTACAACCGTTCCTATAAACACGCTAAGCACCGGAACCCGCGACGAAGCCGCAATCTGCAGCGATTCTGCCATGCGCATCAGTCTCTCTGCAACATTTTGTTCCTCTCCAGCCCTGATGCCGATCATTGGCGATCCATCATGGGGCCATGCCTCCTGAACACCCAGACCGTCGAGGATTGTGGCGGCCAGATCCAGATTGGCAACAAGTCCCTCGCGACGAGTTGTGTCGCTTGACAGCATACCCCGGGGATACTGCCAACCTGCGATCGCCACAGGCCCGAGGGACGACGGTTCTCCCGGAGAGAACAGTATGTATGCGAGGTCATCAGAGGGCGGTCCCACAGCCTCAAAGAGGGCTCTGAAAATCTCATCGAGTTTTCCGTAGCATTTCCCAAGCTGCTCGACGCGGGCCTCCGAGGAGAGGTTTGATAGGTAGCGCCCGAGCCGATTCATGTCACCGAAATCCACAGTCACAGCAGCGATATTCGGCCGAGAAAGGGCATCCGCTGTCGCATGCGCCATGGCTAAAACATCGCAGGAAATTCCGAATGGAGCGCTAGGGTCGGCTTCGACGATTTCTGCGCCGACCGCGCCGCAAGCAACGCGTCCCCTTGCATCCATGACCAGAAGAACTCCAGGCCGCACCTGAACCCCGGCTACGTCGGAATTCCCGACCGCTGCCGCCGCAAACCCCGCCAAACGGAGGGATTCGCCAATCAGCCCGGGCCTACCCCGATAAGGCGACTGCTTACCCATGGCCTCCAGCTCCGGGTATCCCAGGCAGAGGATCTCCCCAGAAAAGCGCTTCGCCTCCGCGCCTGTGCGACGCAGATAGACATCTTCAGCCCTTTCACCGTTGATACGCTCATCTCTGCCCAGCCCATAGCCAGCCGACTCGCGGGCGCTCATTCGGCGCCCGGCGCCGAAGGTAGCTGCTGCCGAAAGGAGCCTGTCGCCCCCGTCTGCCGTTCGGCAGTTGGACATCCCTATGGATGCCGAGTCAAGGAAGGACAGAAGCCAAGGGCCACCATGCTCCAGGGCATCCCTCAATGAGAAGCCATCGGCTATTATAACTATGACACCGCGTCGACCCGGGAAATCTTCGAACCTCTCCCCGTTCGGCGCGGCTATGGCGGACGCCAAGGCATGGTTTGACACTGCGCACAACAACGCGACAAGGATAACAACGCAGGTTCCAGTTTTGGAGAGGGAAAGAGGCGCCCAGCGTGGGGGCGCCACTCGATCATTCTTTCCTGAGATAACTCCGAACCAGCTCCTCTATAATCTCATCACGCTCCACCTTGCGAATGGTGTTGCGCGCGTTTCTGTGACTCGTAATATATGTCGGATCGCCCGAAAGGAGGTAACCCACGAGCTGGTTCACGGGGTTGTACCCCTTTTCCTCAAGCGCAATCGTCACTTCGGTAAGGGCTTTCTTTACCGGAGTGACTTCCTGTTCCGCCTCGACAGCAGGGTACTTCACTGTTTCATCCCATTTACCACTCATAAACCACACCACCCCGGGCAGATTTAGTCTTTCCTCATCAGGACGCAGAATGCGCCCGAACCACATCGACGCCGGCTTCGATCGCCGCCTCAAGCTTAGAGACATCTCTTCCTCCAGCCTGGGCCATATCGGGCCTGCCACCTCCGCCTCCACCAGCTACTTTGGCCGCTTCGCGAACTATCGAGCCCGCGTTAAAGCCTTGTTTCACAAGATCGCGGCTGACCGTCGCAACGAAAAGAACCTTCTCTTCCGCCTTAGATCCCAACAGTACAATGCCGGAACCTAGCTTGTCTCGCACAGCGTCTGCCAGATTGCGCAGAGCTTCCGGATCGGCCAGTTCGACAGGGGCAGCTACAACAGGAATGTCATCGACCATGATTCTGCCGGCAACCAACGAATCCACGCCGCCAACGGCCAGGCGCTCACGGAGGCGCGCGATCTCCCGCTCCTTCTCCTTCAACTCGCCCAAGAGCTTCTCCACGCGCTCGACCATCATATCCTCAGGAACCTTAAGAATCTCAGCCAAGCTCTGAAACTCTCTATCCATATCGTTGAAACGCTGGAGGAACGCGTAACCGGTTATCGCTTCTATTCTGCGAACTCCTGCCGCAATACCGCTTTCTGACACGATTTTGACGAGGCCGATCTCTCCTGTTCGAGACACATGCGTCCCGCCGCACAATTCCAGACTGATATCGCCGATACCCACCATCCGGACTTCATCGCCATATTTCTCATCAAAGAGTGCTATTGCACCAAGCCTGTGGGCCTCGTCGATAGTAGTCATACTCACGTCAACAGGAATGTCCGCCATGACCCATCGATTTGCCAAAAGCTCGACTTGGGCAAGCTCGTCCACGGTGAGTGCCTCAAAATGCGAAAAGTCAAACCTGAGTCGCTCGCCGTCCACGTATGAACCGGCCTGCTGCACGTGTTCTCCCAGGACTTGTCTGAGCGCAGCCTGGATAAGATGTGTGGCCGTGTGGTTTCGCATGGTGGCGGCTCTGCGATCTTCATCAACATACGCAATGACTCTATCGCCTACCTTCAGCGTGCCCCTTATCATATGAACCTGGTGGGTAATGACGCTTTCGAACGGTCGGCTGACGCTGCACACCTCCGCCACTGCACCCCTTGACGAGACTATCAATCCCGTATCAGCCTGCTGTCCACCACCGGTCGGGTAGAACGGGGTCTTGTTCATCACTGTCTCGCCATCTTGGTCCTCGGAGAGCTCCGCAAGGCTGTTCCCATCTTTTCCGATTATGGCAATGATATTGGCCGTGTCCGCAAACTCATGGTACCCCACAAATTCCGTTGTCAAATCTCCGATTGTGTCATGATACTTCGCGCTCTTCTCATCAAGGTAGGCATTCTCGCCCCGAGCGGCACGCGCCCGCTCTCTCTGAGCCTCCATTGCCTCATCGAAGTGGGCCTTGTCAACTTGGAGGCCGCGCTCTGATGCTATCTCCTCGGTCAGTTCGAACGGAAAACCGTACGTGTCATAAAGTTTGAAAGCATCCTCACCGGGGAGCATTCTACCCCCGTCCCGTTCGACCTCAGCAATAATCGATTCCAAAACTACAGACCCTTGTTCAAGCGCTGCAGCAAACCTTTCTTCCTCGAGAGCTATGGCCTTCAGTATGCGATCGCGATCGCGTGCAAGCTCCGGATATGGGGCGGCCATTACATCTATGACCGTATCAGCAACTTGTGGAAGGAAAGATCCCTCGATTCCAACAAGTCTTCCATATCTGGCAGCCCGTCTGAGAAGGCGGCGCAGAACATATCCACGTCCCTCGTTTGTCGGGAAAATCCCATCCGCTACCATGAAAGCGGCGGCACGAACGTGGTCAGTAATCACCCTGATCGCCACGTCACTCTGGTGGTCGGCACCATATTCTACACAGGCCAGCTGAGCCGCTCGATCTCGCACCGCGCGAGTCTCATCGGTGTCGAAAATCGTCTCAGCCCCCTGAAGCACGGCCGCGACCCTTTCAAGTCCCATTCCAGTGTCGATTCCCGGCCGCTCAAGTGGAGTATAGTTTCCATCTTCGTCTTTATGGTATTGGATGAAGACGAGGTTCCACAGTTCAATGAATCTGCCACAGTCGCAGTCAAGACCGCATTCAGGAGATCCGCACCCCACATCGGCGCCACGGTCAATGTGTATTTCGGAACATGGGCCACATGGCCCAACCCCTATCTCCCAGAAGTTATCCTTCTTGCCTTTCCTGATAATGCGATCTGCAGAAACACCTACCACATCGCGCCAGATATTAAAGGCTTCGTCATCATCGAGGTATATGGTTACCCAAAGGTTTTCAGGGGCTAAACCCAAGACATCAGTGACGAACTCCCACGCCCACGGTATTGCCTCGGCTTTGAAGTAGTCACCAAATGAGAAGTTGCCCAGCATCTCAAAGAAAGTGCCGTGACGGGTAGTCTTCCCCACATTGTCTATGTCGCCGGTTCGCACACACTTCTGGCACGTTGTGACCCGTGTGTGCTCGGGCACTGCAGTGCCCAGAAAATACGGCTTAAACGGCACCATCCCCGCGGCTGTTAGGAGCAGGGTCGGATCGCCCGCCGGAACGAGCGGCGCTGACGGCAGAATTTTGTGCCCTTTTGATTCAAAAAACCTGAGATACGCTTGCCTTAGTTCATCGGTTTTCACATATTACACCCCATCTAGAAAGCCCCTGCCGCATAGCCGGGATGCTTCTGCAAACTCTCGTAAGTCTACTCAAGTACATTATCATAACGCCGCTGCTCGCACAATACGGCATACGGCTCCACTCCCATCCTCCGCGTGCACAGGCTTCGCGCTATGAATAACTGAAATGGCCACTGTGCCATGGCAGATTTCAGGCTTCCTCATGCGTTAGGCATACGGAATCCAATCTCCACAAGACGAAGCTGGATTTCCACTTCAAAGCGCCAAAAACGATTCATAAACCACTCCGGTACGAAGAAGACCACTTTACCCGCAAAACGCCAGGCCCACCATGTCAACGGCTGCCCAAAAGGCTAACAATTCAAGCCGAAACGAGGTGGGCCCCTTTCTCGGGAAAGGCGCGCTCCTACAGAATCTCCCAGTCGATCTCAATGTCTACCGCTTTCTCCAACATCACATCGACTTGACAGTATTTCAACCTGGCGAGATTAACCGCCCATTCTATGTCCCCATCGGTAACACCGCTCTCCTCAAACCTGAGCGAAGCATGGATTTTGGTGAACACAGTCGGTGGCTGGGGTTCCCGTTCAGCCTCGATTGTCATGGACATCTTCCCCACATCAAGCCTCTTCTTCTCGAGCAAGGATTTTACGGTCATAGAGAGACAACCACCGAGAGAAAACAAGACCATTTCCATGGGAGTAGCGGCAGCGGCGCTCTTCCCTTCCTTATTCGAATCCATGACAACCCAGTGATTCGTGTCAGACTTGGCAAGCATAGTAAGGTCCGCAACATTGATTATCTCTGCTTTCATCATCTGTTCCTCCCTGCGCATCATGCAACTGAATCATCACAATCGTCAGGCATTCAGTCCAAGCCCTTCTATTCTACCTGTTGCCCTTCGTATCCTTCGCGCCCTGACCGGGTTAAGGTCCGAATCCTTGCGAGACGGGTAAGCTCAATCTGTTGTCAACAGGAGCCTTTCTCCCAGTATGAATATGACAGCGGCTACTGGCACTGCAAAAAGTATCCCCATTACGCCAAAAAGGGCACCTCCCACGAGCAGCGCACCTATAACGGCCAGGGGATGCAAACCTACACAATCGCCCACAATCCTAGGGGAGACTATCGCCGACTCCACCTGTTGGATTAATGTGAATGCTACTGTCACTATGATCGCTGTGAGGGTAGATTTCTGAACAGCCATGAGAACAGCCGGTACCATGCCAAGGAGCGGGCCGAAGTAAGGTATTATCTCAAGAATCCCAACCAGAACCCCTATGGGCAGCGCATATTCGACGCCAAGCAAGGCCAGTGAACCCCCTGTGGCCACGCCCACAAAGGTGCAGACGATTACCTGCCCCCTTACCCAACCGGCCAATGCTTCATCTATCCCGGAGATGGCACCCATTATCCTGTCGCGTGAATCTTGGGGTAGCCAAGATGCGAAACGTTCTTTAATGTCATCCACGTCCCGAGTAAGATAAAAAGCGATCACAGGAGCAACTATGATGCTTCCCAGCTGCGAAATGAGGATGGATACACTGCGCCTTGCAGCCAAGGCAAACTCCCGAATATATGACTCGACCCCGGCCACAGCGGCTTCCGCTATGCGTGAAGTGGTTCGCTCAGGCAGGAATGTGACCTTCTGTCCCCATTCATGAACCAACGTCTCCAAGCCTTTGCCGGTTCGCCATTCTGCCTTCGAACCTTCCTTATAATCCGGAGTTGGTTCCTGTAAGCTCGTGTCTGATCCACCGGAGTCCATTCCGAAACCGCTCGCGTCCGAAAAAACCCTCACAATCTCGTCCAGTTGCGCCGCCAGAGGCGGAATAACGAATATCAGCGAGTACCCTATTACAGCAGTCACCACCAAATAAGCCGTGAAGATAGCTGCAGATCTTTGGGCTCCCCGCGCCTCAATAATCATCACAAGCGGTCTTATGAGATAAGATATGGCAATTGCGATCAGAAACGGCACGAAGGCGCGTCGCGCCTTGTAGGCAACGAACAAGGTCGCCACTACCGCAGTCATAATTGCTATGGCGCGCACTATCGCCGCGCCCCAGCGCGATGCCACATCCACATCCCTCACAGTCCACGAGGAGAAACTGATTATATGCAGGTGCGCATCGACTCTACGCCGCACCAAGAACCCCTACAGACGGCAAATAGACCGGCCACGGCAGGCAACGCCCGTGACCGGTCCTCCCTGACCATCGCTGGCTAGCTCTCACAGTCACCTGTGACGCGCCGCCCTACAGACTGCATCGCCTCCACTACTGGCTCGGCCATAGTCCGAACTTGTCTGGA
>DUWJ01000375.1 GCA_012842765.1 Bacillota bacterium
AGAACTCACATCAGTTCTTGCAGACGCCCTTCTCGAAATAGGGTTCCCCGATGAATCTCGGGACGCTGCCGAAAGGGCTCTGTCAATACAGCCAGAACTTGCAGAGGCATCACTGACGCTTGGCAGTGCCTATATCGCCCTCGACAACTACGAGGATGCCATAGAGCACCTAATCAGAGCAACCCATGGAATACCAGATAACGCTGTTCCGCCATTTCTTTTAGGAGTAGCTCTATACGAAACGGGCCAATGGGCCGATGCCGCCAGAGCCTTTGGCGAAGCTGCGAAGCGTGAACCCGACGATCACATGATCGACGTCTGGAGAGCCAAGGCCCTCTACGAAACCGGGCAAACGGACGCCGCAATCAGCATAATCGACAATCTCATAGAGGAAGCCCAAGAAGATGCCGACCTTGCAGTCGAAATAGGGAATTTTTACGGGCTGAACGCAGAGATGCCAAGCAAAGCAATACCCCTTTTGGAGAAGGCTATCAAGCTCGATCCGACGCTCTCCGAAGCCTATTTCAACCTGATATACGCCTATCTGCTCACTGGCAACGAGACACAGGCTCGCAAGACCCTAATGAGGCTCTCTGAGATAGATATCGAACTGGCGCAACTAGCTATCGAAAACCTCATGTCGATAACAGACGAGATCTATTAGGTTTCGAGCCAACTGATGCCGCAGACAGCTGGACGCGGCTCTATGGCCATAGGTCCTTTTTAGGTAGAGGAATCGCTTAGGCGAGCTGGTGCGCCAGCTCGCTTTGCCTCAGCTTCCTGTGACTGTGGGCACCCTCCAACCTCTCCCGTTACCAGATCCAGATCTGCCTCTGCATGCTGCACTACCCAGATCGTCCCTGCCCTCACTAAGTTCTCTTCAAAGACGCGCCTCCACGAATCGCACTCTCGTATCCCATTCTCATCATGTCGTCTCGCACAGGCTTCCATAGAGCATATGCCCGGTCTATGCTAGCCTTGGCAGCCATAATCCCAGGAGCCAAAAGGTGATGGAGCATCTCGTGGACTATGGATTCAAGTTCCGGCTCAGCCATAATCAAGAAGACCCTTTCATCCACGGCCACAGCCTCGGCGATCTGCGGCGCCTGTAGCGGATTGGGCACGAGGATCATCTGAGGCAACTGCCCTTCAGGAACGCCAAGTCGAGTTGAGACGGCACGCGCCGCCTGAAGCATGGCTTCTTCGTATCTTGTCAAGTCGGGAGATACAGCGTCTAAATAGTCCTTCCACAGTCTGCTGAAGGACGGATGATCGGACATGCGCTGAAACTGGAAGGGAAGATTGATCACCCACGGCTTCTTTATGCTCAGGACCGATCGGAAGGGATTTGATCCAAGAAGCCACATTGCTGCCGCCCGGGCAGCCCCAATCCCAGTCCCGGCCCTCTTAGATTCGCAAGCCGGCCGCAACCAGGAGGAACGCTCGAGGCCAATATGGGTTGACTTCACGTGATTCAACCCTCGCCCACCTATAGTAGGCGAGCAGATCCGGCGACCACTCAACGTCTGCAGCTCGCGCGGCAACCCTCGCCATGGGTTCACCTTCTTCGAGCGAAGCCAGTTCGTATCCGGACGCCGTCAGCCCAACATAGACCATGAAAACCCTCTTGTCAGGTTGCACCAACATGTTGGCCTCTGCCGCACCAGATGATGCGTCTTTGCCTAAGCTCACCGAAAGCCGCCCCCAAACCGTCTCATCAATGCGCCAACAAGAGATCAACTGTACGCCATATGTCGGCCTGGACAATCCGACCTTTTCTGCCTGAGGTTCTAGCCTTGGCTGCCGGGAAATGCTCGAGTGCTTTCCCGAGGCTGCCTAGGTGCGCCTACCAACATAAAGCAGGTGTTCTGCCGCACCGTGAATTGTGGGGTCTGAAGCACAACGGTAGTTCAAGTCAACCCATGCCTCCCAGGCTTCTCCTTGCAATAGATTGACCTTCTCATCAATCATGCTCACGAGTCCTTCCTGCGCCAAGAGAATCTGAGTTTCAAAGCCGGCTTTCTCCATGATAGCTGCTGCCTCGGTTGGGTGCACAGACCAAAAATCAGTAAACGGCGGGTTGTCCCGCCCTTCGAAGGTATAGATCCCGTCTTTCAAAATGCGATTTGCATCATCCGGGTAATCGGCCAGCCACTCCGGATCGTACTTGGCCACATCCCGCAGAGCGGCGTAACGCACCAGAAACGTGGCAAAGACCAGACCATCGCAGCGCAGAACACGTCTTGCCTCCGTAAGACAGGTAACCCTATCAGATGGATCCAAAAGATGATAAAGGGGCCCCATCAGAAGCACAACATCGAAACTGCCGTCTTCGAACATGCTCATATCCACGGCGGAAGCACTTACACATTCCTCGAACCGGACACCTTGCTCTTCCGCTCTTGCTTTCGCGAACCTGAGGCTCTCCTCGGAGATATCCAGCAGCGTAACCTTGTGTCCGCGAGAGGCAAGCAAGAGAGAGTACCGGCCGGGACCGCTTCCGCAGTCCAGGACGGTAGATGCCGGCTGCAAGAATTCCTCCATGGCCCGCGCAGTCAGCGCAAATTCCGTCCTATGTCTTGCAAGCCGCACCCATTCCATCTCGACGTTGGATTCGTAAAACTCCCTCACCCTGCATACGCAGCCATTATCGCGTCTCACATCCACGCAGTTTCCCTCCCCACCTTTTGTGCCAGCAGAGGCTGCAGGCCGACTCTATCACCTACTCACGCATTGGCACACTGGGCCAAGCATTCGCGCACTATATCGAGAGAACGCTCGAGCGCATCAGCAGAGTCCTCCTGCTGTCCCACTTCTATCATGAATACCCCATCCCATCTCTCCATTGCCAGGAAGGATATGAGTTCTTTCCAGTCTATGATGCCATCTCCCAGCGGCAGGTGTTCATCGCACTCGCCATGGTTGTCGTGGGCATGGATCTGCGCTAGCCTAGGAAACCAAGCGCGGGCACATTCAGTAGGATTCACTCCCCAGATCATCGCATGTCCCACATCAAGAAGCAGGCACGTAGAAGGCGGACACAAGTCAGCCAGATCGATGAGATCTTGGGGGCTCTCCAGAATGCTAGTCTCTTTCCAACACGTATTTTCGAGCATCATCACTACCCCGGCCTGTTGTGCAACGTCCCCCACGGTCTGCAATGTCTGACTCGCAAAGCCCAGGGCGATCTCCGTCGGCACCCTAGGGTCGGACTTGCTCCCACAGTGGACCACCATATCGCGAATGCCGAGCCTGGTAGCGAGTTCAATAGTACCGATATAGGCTTCAACTACCCTTGCCCGTTCGGACGAATCAGATGAGGCAGGGTTCAGACCTATACAAGGCGGATGAATGGAGTACGTAATTCCATGTTCTAAAGCGAGGTCCGCAAGAGTGTCCACGGTTTCATCGGAAACCTCTCCCGGGCGGAAACCGGCGATCTCGCAGAATAGTTCGATCCTCTTCTGACCCGCCTCTGCGATACTGGAAACAGCAGTGATTATGTCTTCATTTTCGTAAAGGAGAGTCGATACACCGATATTCAAGACTTGTAATCCCCCATCCCTGTGTCTAATCTATGAACACTGTTTCTATGTGAAGAATGCAAAACCTCTCAGCCCGAGTTGAGCATCACAGGAAAACCCGTCTTTCACGTCGGGCACAGCAGGCAACGGCATAGCTCCGTGAATGTCACAGGGCGCCACAAAATGCTAACTCCCTATTTCGCAATGTTCCTGTGCTTTTCGACAGTTCGATTTCAATCCAGTACCGCCGCCACAGCCTATCACATCTTTGACTCCGTTCAATCTAAATCGCGACAT
>DUWJ01000376.1 GCA_012842765.1 Bacillota bacterium
ACTATATACGCAATCTGCGCTGTCACAGCGGGCTGAGAAGCGTGAATGGCTTGAGCAAATGCCTCCGTGTAAGATCCAAGAGCCCACCATCGCCCGATCCCGAAGGCAACGATTGCTGCAAGCCCTGCCCTAGCCGCCATCATGGCGAGAGCTCGGATGAAGACAGCCAAAACGTCGGCCTTGCGATCCCAGTTATAGCAGGCTGTAAGATAAACCATGCCTTCAAGGGCCGCCAACTGCCATCCCTCGATTAGCTGCAAATCAGTCATTTCATTGGAGAACACCAGCGCTGCTATGAGAATTCCTATTATCACGAGAAGCAAGACGGTATACCTCGTTGCCGCTCTAGAATTAGCCCTCACATTGACCGCCCCATCTCTCAAATCATCGATCAAATGCGCATCTGTTTCCAATGGCCGCTCCTAAAGCGCAGAGCGGCTATTGTGCCCCGAGCCACCCAGTCAATAGCCATTGCATACCAAGCGCCTGCAAGGCCCCAGCCAAATACATTCACAAACAGCCATGCGAGGCAGAAACGCACTCCCCAAACGCACGCCATAGTGAAAATCAGAACAGCTCTCGTATCTCCAGCCCCGCGAAGGGCGCCCACAAAGACATAGGAAGTGGCCATTGGCACTTGAGCTACGGCCATGATACGCAGGACCTCTGCGCCCATACTGATGATCTCCAGGTCGTCCCCGTACAGCCTCATCAGGGCGTCGGGAAAGCAGAATAGGACCACTCCCATGAGACCCATTATGGTCGCGCTCATCTTCCATGACTCTATGCCTGCCCGTTCAGCCACATCGGGCCTATCCGCCCCAAGCGCCTGGCCAACCATTGTGGTGGCTGCCACCGCAAAGGCAAAACCGGGCATGTAAGAAATCCCCTCGGCATTAATAGCAATCGCGTGCGCTGCGTAGGCCGCAGTGCCCAGAGCAGAGACTATCCTGACATAGAAGGATATTCCCAGACTCAAGCTGACACGTTCAAGGGAGGCCGGCAAACCCACGGCAAAGACCCTGCGGATAAGCACCGGGTCGAACCGAAAACGCTCACCCTGAGTGCGCACAGAGATTCTGCCTTTTCCCGAAAACAGATGCCAAAGAAGCATTGCAGTTCCGATCGTTCGTGCGATTGTAGTAGACAAAGCTGCACCTGTGACGCCAAGAGCAGGGGCGCCGAACTTCCCGTATATGAGTATGTAATTCCCCACAATATTGGCAAGATTGAGGACAATATTGACCCTCATGGGGTACCGCGTATCACCGGCGCCTCGAAGGGCAGATGAAGCTATCATATTTATGACAAGCATGAATAGCCCCGGCATGAGAACGCGCATGTAGCTTTCGGCATAAGGGACCACATCAGGGCCTGCCTTCATAAAGCGAACAAAGTTTGGAGTGAAATAGTAGCCGAACACGGCAAAGACCGCTGCAAGAATGCTCCCGATAGCCAACGATTGAGCGGTAACGCGGTCAGCGCGGCCCTCGTCTCCCGCTCCCATAAACCGCGCCACTAGGGCCGTAGTGCCGACTCCGATGCCCATAAAACACCCCTGAATTATGTTAAACGGCTGATTTGAAAGACCTACAGCGGCAACGCATTGGGAACCTAGCCTGCCAACCATGATCATGTCCGCCATCTGGGTAACCGTCTGCAGAACAAGCTCAGTCACTACGGGCCACGCAAGGGCCAAGATCGATTTGCGCATAGCAGATGGATGCGACATCATCTCGTCTAAGTCGACTCCGGAAAATATCCCCTGGGATGCGCCCCCCGATTCCTGAACCGAATCATCCTTCATCTCGCATGACCCAACTTCGCTCACTGCGCCCCTATCACACCCGTTCCTATTGCCGCTATCCCATGCCAGGTCATCTACGGCAGGTCCCCCGCAACAGGATATATCTAAACTAATGGCTACGTCGTCGCTTTCTGATCTCTCCGTCATGCTTAGAATCCCCCGTCTGTAATTCTTGACCCCGGGACCCCGAAGAGTAACTCTGCCTCGCCGGTCCCGGGGCCACACTATACGTGTGTAATTCGGCGGCCATGATTTTGCATCGCCAAGATGAAACGAAATCGAGCTGCCCACTGGCAAGCCAGGCATCCTATTGATTGCCAGCCTTGTCAGCCTCTAGCTCAGAATCTCGATGCAAGCTCCAGGCCGATCGTCTTGGTTCGCAGATCGTATCTCGCGGTCACACTGGAGATGATGCCCTCGTTAAAATCCAAGCCTACAGCGAAAGCCGCCCAGTCTATCGGCTCAAAAAGCTCTGGCCC
>DUWJ01000001.1 GCA_012842765.1 Bacillota bacterium
TCGTCCATATTCCCGTGAGAGCTCCGTTCCGACAGCATAGCTATTACATGAATATCGCCGCCATGGCTCCGCGCCGCTTCAAAGCCGTAATTGACTGCCTCATTCTCTTTGAGCCCTCCAGCGCCAACAGCCTGCGAAATCCGGAGTTCGTCTTGGGGAACAACCCGCCCGGCGCCGAGAGTTAGATGCCCGGTCTCCGAATTGCCTGACCTTCCCTTTGGCAAACCAACGGCCATCCCAGCCGCAGCCAGAGTCATATATGGACATTCCTTCCTCATTCTGCTCATACACGGCGTGTTGGCAACTGCAATCGGGTTGATGGTTGAATCATCTATGCCAACTCCCCATCCATCCAAAATAACCAATACCAGTCGATCATAAGTTCCCTCATGGACGGCGCGGCACTTGCCGGTCATCTCCTCGGGCACAGGTACGCCCATCATGCTCAACAGCGTGGGCGCAACATCTGCAAGGGTGGCATCCTCCGCCGCCCTCAGTTGCACAGACGGCCCTCCGGTCGCCAACACCAAGCCGAACGGCACACGACTACATGTATGGCTAAGGTTGTGGCTCCCATCTTCATTCACAAACCTCTCGAGCAGCCCATGATCTGCAGTTACAGCAACTGCATAACCATGTTGAGCCGCAGCTAGGCATATGGTGCTGAGCGCTTGATCTACCGCTTCAGCACAGAGCACATTAGCATTCCAATCATCCAGATGCCCAATGATGTCCCCCGCCGCTAGGTTCACAAGGATGAAGTGCCTGCTATAACCACTGGCGTTCGCAGCAGCCATCGAGCGCTCAGCTTCGAGGGCAACTTCCACCGTGCTCGTAGCCGGTTTCGAGACAAATTCTGATGAGTGGGGACTTGGCACAGTAATCCACTCTTCATTGGCATACGGTGCAACGCGCCTGCCATTGAAAAAGAACGTAACATGCGCCGCCTTCTCCGACTCGGCAATCCGCGTCTGCGCCACGCCGGCCTGACTCAGCGCCTCACCCATGGTTCCTTCAGGACGAAGAGTCGGAAAGATTGTGGGCAACTCAGCAAATTTCTCATGATATTGCACCAACGGAACAACGCTCAGATCAGGCATGGGTTCCGTTTCGAATTGATCAAATAGCGGGTCAGCGAAGGCCTCTGTGAGCTGTCGTTCACGGTCCCCACGCCTGCAACAAAAGAATAGAGAATCGCCATTCTTTATCTTGCCCACAGGCTTGCCATCGACGACGCGAGTCAGTGGAGTCATCCAGTAATCCATTTCTCCCCGGCTGTAGCACTCTCTCAAAGCCTGCTGCAAAGAAGCTGTTGTCTGCACTCCATGTCACTCCTGCACTTCGTTGTCTGCTCTAAGCAGCGAATGTTATTTGGGGAAAACCAAGCCGTTCTGGATAAACGCACGGGTGCGGTCGCCAGGCTCAAACCTCATTGAGGAATTCGTCTGGACCCTGAGAAGATCCTCGCCAATTCGAACCCGGTATTCGATGACATTTCCGAGGAATATCCTTACGTCCACTTCGCATTCGACCCCTTGTTCGGTCCCCAGGATGATATCCTCCGGCCTGATAGCGAGGATATAGTCTCCTTTGTTCACCGATGATCCGTCAAGATCAAACTCCGCCCCGCCACGAAGGCGAATGTCGATGCCTTTTTCAGTCTTGCCAGTCACACTGCAGGGAACGAAGTTCATAGTCCCTATGAAGTCGGCAACGAACTTGTCCTTCGGCGTTTCATATATGTCATGAGGCGCACCCTCCTGCACTACTTTGCCGGAGTTCATTACGGCAACCCGGTCTGACATGGCCATTGCCTCAACCTGGTCATGAGTAACATACAAAATGGATATTCCCGTCTTGCGCTGAATGTCTTTGAGCTCAAAGCGCATCTGCTCTCGCAGTTTCGCATCGAGATTGGAAAGAGGCTCATCAAGCAGCATAACCCTTGGGTCGGTAGAAAGCGCTCTCCCCAATGCAACGCGTTGCTGCTGTCCACCGGAGAGTTCCGATGGGAACCTTCTTTCCAAGCCCTCGAGTTCAAGTAGGTCTAGCAAGTAAGCCATTTTAGCATTGATCTCTTCTTTTGGCCTTTTCGCCAGCCGAAGGGGGTAGGACATGTTCTGTTCTACTGTCATATGCGGCCATACTGCGTAGTTTTGAAAGACCATTCCTATGCCCCGGCGCTCAGGCGGCACCATCACGTTTTTCTCCGGCGAAGTTACCAACTGACCGCTTATGTGTATCTCGCCCTCAGTGGGCTGCTCCAACCCTGAAATGCACCGGAGTGTTGTCGTCTTCCCGCATCCAGAGGGCCCCAGAAGCGAGAAGAACTCGTTCTCATGAACTGTAAAGCTCACATCGTGAACTGCTGTAAACGTCCCAAACCGCTTGACTAGGTTTGAAACCTTGATTCGTTCTTCCACCCTTGCCACCTCCGCATACCGTTCACATACTGATTTCGCCTTTTGAAAGCTTCCGCACGATTGCGTTGCCAGCCAAGATCACAAGCAAAACAATCGTAGACAACGCCGCAGCTATCTGGGTGTACCCGGCATCTTGCATGTTGTATATAACCACTCCTATAGTCTCAGCGCCCTGTGACCACAGAAGAACGGACATGGTCAACTCCCTCAGAGCTGGCATGAAAACCAGGATCCACCCGGCTATGAGGCCAGGTTTGATCAACGGCATCACAATGTCTTTCATTGTCTGAGTCCATCCTGCCCCGGAAACCCGCGCAGCTTCCTCAAGCGAAACATGCACCTGCTGAAGAGTCGCGTTGGTAGTGCGAATCGAAAATGGCATGTACCGCACTAGGTAAGCCGCAAGTATGACCCATATCGTGCCGTAAAGCATCACAGGGGGTCGCGACCAGGCCAAGATCATGGCAATTGCCACCATAGTACATGGCACCGCGTAAGGTATGGTTCCTACGAAGTCGAGAGTCTTGGCTCCCTTGATCTTGGCCCGCACAGACATGTAAGATACCAAAGCTCCAACGGCCATGGTGATTGTGGCAGCGGAAACCGCCAGGAACAAGCTGTTCCTAAATGCCCTGGATGCCATGGGCAGATCCAAAATGTATTTGTAATGACTCGTAGTCATATTCGCAAGGTTCAGCGGTGCGCCCCAGTATTTGAGGAATGAAGTCAAAAGCATCGATATCAGCGGAACTACCCCTGCAAAAAGCGATACGAGGACAACGATGATAAGGACAGGGATCCGCCAACCGCCTAGACTCATTGTTTGAGGCCTGACGCTCTTGCCCGCAATCACTGTATACCTGCTTTGCCCACGCTCCAGTCTCCTCTCGAGAATAAGGGGAATCCCAGATGTAATCGCCAGGATAACCGCCATCGCAGTCGCCAATGGCATATCCGGTATGGACAGAGCGGAGTATATCTTCGTAGTCAACACGAAGAACCGGGCCCTGAACCCAAGAAGAGCCGGAATTCCGAAGTTGGATATGCAGCCGACAAACGCAAGCAATGCGCTAGCTGTGATCGCAGGCGTGATCAGTGGCATAGTTACATCTATGAGAGTCCTAAACGGACCTGCGCCAGACATCCTCGCGGCTTCTTCTAAGCTCGTATCGATCTTGCCAAGCGCCCCACTCACAGTTATGAAAACGACGGGAAACTGATATACAGCGAGCACTAATACTACCCCGGCAGCACTGTATATGTTCCACGGAGCAGATGTCGCGCCCGTAAGCGTCATATATAGCTTAGATACGTAACCTACTGGTCCAAAAAGCTGAGCCCACGCCATCGCACCAATGAACGGCGGTATGCCATACGGCAGCAGGAGCAGCATCCTCAACCACGACTTGCCCGGGATATCTGTTCGGACAACGAGCATAGCCAGGATAGTGCCTACAGCCACACATATCAGAGTAGACAGAGACGAAACCCAGATGGAATTCCAAAAGGCTTTAAGATTGGCTGACTCAGAGAAGATTTTCACATAGTTTTCGAAAGTAAAACCCGCCTCAGAACTGAAACTCTTAACTACAACAAGGGACAGAGGGTACACGATGACGACCAGGAAGAACAGCCCA
>DUWJ01000377.1 GCA_012842765.1 Bacillota bacterium
GCCGCATTGTCTATAACCGCGTTCGTCGCAGTAATCACAGTGTCGTCATACCGTATGGTCAGGCCGCCCTCTACAATAGTTCTGCCCTTGGAACCCTCATAACGTACCTTGCCATGAACTTGCAGGTTCACCTTTTTCGCGGCGGCCTCCGCAACAATGGCCGCTGAAACCAGAAGCACCGCCAAAACCACAAGAGACATCGCTCTTCTTCGCGCCTGCCCCTTCATTCCGCTCTCCCCCTCAATCGTCGTCGCCAATCTCAAACTCAATCTCAGTCCCGCCCCATGCTTCGAAGGAGTTCTCCGCAGGGTCGAAACAAATCTCTCCGCTTTTTACGACAACGTCTCGACCACCGAACCCCTCGCGAATCGTCAAGTCACCGCTGGCATAAATCTTGTCGGAGGCCACGTCCACCCGAAGAGAAGCAGCAGAGACCACCCCCTGTTCGGTAATTATCTCTGCCTGCCCTGGAATGACAATCCTAGAGTCATCGGGCTTCCATGCCACTTCATCCGTTCTCAACAGCTTCCGCCCTCCTGAGAAAACATCGACACCTCCTGAGAGCGACAGCTGGCCCGTCTTTGTATCAAAAACGCCTTTGCATGCTCTGAATGAGACATAGGGTTCGCCATCCCTGTATATCTCGCCGTGCCCAATCTCGCTCATCTCCACATGGCCGTCGCCATCTCGCAGATCCACATTGGCCGCGGAAATCTTCCACACCCTCTCGCCGTTTTCCCGACCCTCGATACTGACGCCGCCAAACGTGAGATCACTGGAGGCGCGGTCCGGATCCGGGTCAAAACTTCGATCTTCATCGGCCGGCTTGTTGAGCACGAAAGCGTAAACGTACAGGCAACCAAGAACCAGCAATATGGCAACACTGACTATCCTGACAATCCTCGGGTCCATCAGCATCACGCCTCCTGACAAGCCCTCAGCACGGCCAAAGGTTACACCGGAGTGTTCATGTCGCAACCTCACTGTTGAAAGAGTATTCCTTCTTCGCCCAGGCCAAACCCGAGAGGTGTGCCTGGGAATGCCTTCAGCCTGAACTCGAGCCACACCCGTCTCGACGTGTGCTGGTATGTGAGAGCCACTTCCCTGCAGTGCAGATCGCGGGTGATCCCTATGTCTCCTCGCACGAGACCGCCCTTGAAGAAATCATACACACCAGTCCACTGCAGACGCCATTCGGGTCTGAACCTGACATCTCCCGATGACTCAACCCTGGTGATCTGTCCTCGAACAAAATCATAACTGCCGCCGGCCTTTACCTGGATATCAGGCGACGGCTGGGCCACGACTTTGCCCACAAGTGACGTCGGATTCCCGCTCTCGAGATCGTATCTTCCCGAAAAATCGATCGACAGCCCTTTAGCGATATCCAGCCGCAAAGCGGCGTTCAAAGGATCATACCTTTCGGAGACAACATCATATCCCGTCGATAAAGTGAGCTTCGCCGGTCCTAGCGATGTCGTAAGGTTCCCGCCCAGCTTTGACCCGGCATTGATTTCGTCAAACCTGAAGGGCGACGAACCATAGACACCCGTCTCGGTATAGGTGAGCCTCAGGGTAGTGCCGGAAAACGGCTTTACATACGCCCCGACGGAACATACAGCGGCCATCCGGTCTCCATAGCCCTGATAGACATCGAAGACTCCACGTGCATATCCGTCCATTGATAGCCATGGAAGGAGCTGACGAGACTTGGTCCTGAGCGTCAGATCCAGCTCCCCCTTGGCCGCACTCACTTCTGATCGTGTCCCGCTCCGAATTGCATCCTCAACGTAATTTCCAAACACGCCCTTCACATCAAGGATGAGAGAACTCTCGCCGACAGCAAGTCCGCTGGCTGTAGCCGTAAACTCCGGAAGTTTCTTCAGAGCCTTCCACGGAGGCGGCTTAGTCTCTACATCACTCGGATCTTCCACGTATACCTGGGCCTGCGCAAGCCCCATCACCTTGAAGTCCCCGTAGGCCCGGTCAGCTTGCACCTTGTAGCTTACTACGTCCTGGGTGACGTCTGTGTCCTTTACCTGCTTCTTATAGTCTACATTTGAAGAAAGCTTTATGTCATGGAGCAAAGTTGAAGAGTGCCTGAAGGTTGCATTAGCGACTGAAGCGTAAGTGGCTCCGTCAGTCTCCCTGAACGTGCCGGCAAAGGAGGTGCTTGAGTCCTCGACTCGCCTATTCAGACTGAGATTGTAGGCACGCTCAGCAATTTCATCCCCGAGAATATTGACGTAGTTTCTCTGTTTGTAACCGGCCTTTGCACCTATATCAAATGGCAGCTTCAGGTCCTGAGAAAGTTCGAGCGTAGTGTCGAAGGTACCGGAACCTGTGTTCCACAACCCGTAAAGGTAGGCCGTGAGCACGCCGCCCTTACCTAACTGCAAGTTTTGAGTTATGCC
>DUWJ01000055.1 GCA_012842765.1 Bacillota bacterium
AAACTGCCCCGGGCGCGGCCTTGCCGCCACGGTCCGAGGTGCGGCGACTTCCATCT
Source organism: Bacillota bacterium (assembly GCA_012842765.1). Classification (GTDB taxonomy): domain Bacteria; phylum Bacillota; class DTU025; order DTU025; family DTU025; genus UBA10085. Next base: position 57 of record DUWJ01000055.1, read on the forward strand.
CCCAAAGCCCCACTCCTACATGATCGTTCCTGATGATTGTCGCCGTTTCCACGCAAACGGTGCCCTCTTCGACTCGTTCCATTAAAGCTTCATCTCCGTAACGATACCTTCTTTGAAAACTATGCGACCGTCCACAATAGTCATCCACGGCCATCCTCTGAGCTGCACTCCCTTGTATGGAGTGTTTTTGCCCTTAGAGTAGAAGCGGCGCGGATCCACGGTCCTGACTTCGTCGGGGTCTATGACAGTGATGTCTGCAGGACTGCCTGGAGTCAGAGTCCCCTTGTCGATCCCGAGGATTTTGGCCGGTCGGGTAGTTAAAAGAGCGATCGCAGTACAAAGCTGCAATGCTCCCGTGTTGACTAGTCTATCCATAATTAAGGCCACTGCAGTTTCAAGGCCTGATATTCCAAATGCCGCAGCGCCGTACTCGCAATCCTTGCTCTCCACATGATGGGGCGCGTGGTCGGTGGCGATGCAATCCACCAAACCTGATGCGACAGCTTCCCGCAAGGCCGCAACGTGTTCTTCGGAGCGCAGAGGCGGATTCACCTTTGTGTCGGCATCGTAAGAGCCCACAGCCTCGTCGGTGAGGGTGAGGTGATGGGGGGTTGCCTCGCAGGTGATGCGGACTCCCTCTGCCTTTGCTCTCTGTATGATCTTCAGGCTCTCAATAGTCGAAACGTGGCAGATGTGGAGCCGGCCTCCTGTGAGCTTTGCCAGCATCACGTCTCTTGAGACCATTATCTCCTCAGCCTCGGCCGGAATCCCTTGGAGCCCGTAGATGGTGGAGCGGAACCCTTCATGCATCTGTCCGTCGCGGGAGAGGTTGATATCCTCGCAATGGGAGAGGACGGGAATATCGAACATGCGGGCGTAGTCTAGGGCATGGCGCATGATGTCGGACCTCATGACCGGTTTACCGTCGTCAGAAACGGCTACGCATCCCGCCTGGACCAGCTCAGCCATTTCGCTCAGTTCCTCGCCGTCTTGGCCTTTTGTGATGCTCCCTATTGGGAGTACGTTGACGATGCCTACTTCACGCGCCCTTCTGGCGACGTATCCTGCTACTGCTCCGTTGTCCACCACCGGGTTTGTATTCGGCATGGCACATACCGTAGTGAATCCTCCTGCTGCCGCCGCGCGGGACCCGGTCAGGATATCCTCTTTGTATTCGTATCCTGGCTCCCTCAAATGTGCATGGAGATCGATGAATCCGGGGCAGACGATCTTTCCGGAGCAGTCTATCACGTTGGTGCCAGAGTCCGCGCTTTCCTCGCCTGGTATGTCGCCTATGGCGGCGATCCTTCCGTCTTCCACCAGGACACAAGTTACAGTGTTAATTCGGTTAGCCGGGTCTACGACCCTGCCGCCCCTAAGCAGCAATCTCATCTTTTCGACCTCCCATCATGAGGAATAGGAGTGCCATGCGGACTGCAACTCCGTTTGCGACTTGTTCATTGACGAGGGTGTTGGGACTTTCCGCAAGTTCAGTAGATATCTCGATGCCTCTGTTCATCGGCCCCGGATGGAGGACGATGGCGTCGTCGCCTGCGAACTTGAGATGTTCGGGGCGGAGCATGTATAGTTCGGCATATTCGTCGAGGGAAGGGAAGAGTCCTGTACGCTGTCGCTCCCTTTGAATTCTGAGGACATTTATGACGTCCACTCCGCTGATACCCTCTTTGAGGTCGAAATACTGCTTGACCCCGAGCCGTTCGATCTCGGGAGGCATCAATGTAGACGGGCCTACTACGCGCACTTCGCAGCCGAACTTGCTCAGGCCGTATATGTTCGACCGTGCCACGCGGCTGTGGAGGATGTCGCCGACAATCGCGACCTTCAGCCCTTCCAGCGTGCCCTTGCGTTCGCGGATGCTGAACATGTCAAGCAGCGCCTGAGTTGGATGCTCATTTGTGCCGTCGCCAGCGTTTATCACCCGCATAGTGGTGTTTCTGGCGACGTAATGGGGAGCTCCGCTCATAGAATGGCGCATGACCAGGATATCAGGGCCCATCATCTCGATGGTTTTTATGGTGTCCTTGAGGCTTTCGCCTTTCTGAACGCTGCTGGTTGATACGGCAAGATTTGATGTGTCAGCGCTGAGATACTTTCCGGCAAGCTCGAATGAGGTTCTGGTACGGGTGCTGTTCTCATAAAAGACAGTGATCATGCCCTTACCGCGAAGAGCGGGCACCTTTTTGATTTCGCGCCTGATCACGTCCTTCATGGGGACGGCAGTATCGAGTATCAGTTCGATCTCTTCCTTGCTGAGGTCCTTGAGCCCCAATAGATCTTTTCTTTCGTCAAAGTTCACCGTCGCGCCCCCTTGTGCCCTGTAACTGTCCTTGCGAAGGCAGAATCGTTGCCGCAGCTTTAGGTTACAAGAAACCTTCCCCGCAGTGCGTTGCAGGGAAGGCACACCGGCATCATGCTGCTGCACTTTCCCTTGCCAGCCTCACTGGACTAGTTTAAAGGGACTATTATATTGGAAACACTCAATCAGCAAGTTCTTGTATGACGACTTTGTTCTCGCCGTCGATTTCATCGACCATGACCGAGATTATCTCCTCTTTCGAAGTGGGCACGTTCTTGCCCACGAAGTCAGGCTTGATAGGCAGTTCTCTGTGGCCTCTGTCGATCAGCACCGCCAGTTGGATCCGGCGAGGCCTTCCAAGGTCCATGAGAGCATCCATGGCAGCTCGCGCTGTGCGGCCGGTGTAGATCACATCATCGACCAAGACGACAGTGAGGCCTGTGACGTCGAAGTATACTTCGGTGCGATGTACTTCGGGCTGGGTCCCCAAGGTCGTGAGATCATCCCTGTAAAGGGTGATGTCGAGTAGCCCCACAGGGGGCTTTGCGCCTTCGATGGCTTCGATCTGATCGGCGAGCCTGTAAGCGAGCGGGCATCCCCTCCGCCTGATGCCAACAAGGGCAACGCTCTCGATTCCCTTATTGGCCTCTATTATCTCATGGGAGATGCGAGTGAGCGCGCGCTTCATGTCCATTTCGTCCATGATCACATTCTTGTCTCGAAGCTGCATGGGCCACCCTCCTTAATTGTGGGCATAAAAAGAACCTGCACAAGCCGTGAGGCCAGGCAGGAACAGCATGCGTGCAGCGATCCTTGTTAGCCTCACGGGGCTACCCTTAAAGGTTCTGCTC
>DUWJ01000378.1 GCA_012842765.1 Bacillota bacterium
CTCGCTCAGGGGCTTTGTTGGAGAATCCACAGGCTACTTGCAAGCGGTTCTTGAACAGTATTCACCGATGCTCAAAGGTTTTGCTGGAGGTTGTTTTCCCACAAGTAGGTCTGGAAAAGCTCTTGCGGGATCTTACGGGTCCGCATTGCCTGCATCTCAGCCTTAGTGAGCGGCTAAGGCTGAGATGCTTTTGCGACTTGCTTACGCTGGACGTTAGCCAGGATACAGCTATCTGAAGGTCAAAGGACGAGCACATGCACAGCCAAAATGATGCGCCGGATCGCGTATGGGGCGGGGAGTGCGTGCGAAGGATGATCCAGAGGCAAGTTTTGGCAGTACGCGGATGCCGAAAACAAGTAGCACATGTTCCTCGAAGGATATCCCAACGCAAATGTGTGCAGTTCGGAGCTGGACGTGTGGTTCGCCGCTTCATTTCTGGAAATGCCTTTGACTGACAACAGAAACCGTCTACTATGGGTTGGGGAAATTATCCGCGAGGCTTTGTTCGGGCAATACAGATTCTACGATAGAGAACTTCGCGGCGGCTAAACCAAAGAGGGCTACGACAAGCAATTTGAGAATGCGACTTCTTCGAGTAACCCGACGAGCGCAAGGGTTACGGCGGAGGGAATTACGTGGGCCACGGCGATCAGCATCTATGGCCAGCTGAAGACGGTACAGGCCTGCGGGGTGCGGGGCTTATATCTTTTCTAGCAAGCAGCGCAGGGGCAAGTGCTATTGGATGAGGTGTGCTGTTTGACAGCCGCAGCAGCATATGCTATATTTTAACCGCTGTGGGCGACTCTGCGTGTCGCCTCAAGCCGCTCGGGGAAGGCTTCCAAATGGAGTGATCGCCAACTTGGTGGCACGCCTGCCTTCTGTTTTTCTCTTTTATCCCGGCGAGCCCAGAGTGCGAGGAGGTAAAAGGATAGTGTATGCAATTATCGAAACCGGCGGAAAACAGTACCGTGTTGAGCCGGGGCAGGTCGTCCGTGTCGAGAAGCTGGACGCTGAGGTCGGCGACAGTATTGAATTCGACCGTGTGCTTATGGTGTCAGGCGACGATGGAATCAAGGTAGGTAGTCCAGTTGTTGACGGTGCAAGGGTCAAGGGCGCCATTCTTGAGCATGGTAAGGCCAAGAAGATCTATGTTTTCAAATACAAGGCTAAAAAACGAGTCCGCACGAAAACAGGACATAGGCAGCCGTTTACAGCGGTAAAGATCGAATCGATCTCGGTGGCGTAGTTTGCTCTGATGAGCGCGGTGCAAGAAGGTTTTTGCCGTGGTTAAGCTTTATGTTCGGCGTGTGGAGGGCCATGTGGTTCGGTTTGCCCTGCATGGGCATGCGGAATGCGGAGAATATGGCTATGATTTGGTATGTGCTGCTACGTCAGCTTTGACGATTGCCGCTGCAAATGGGCTTTTTGAGCATGCAGGTGTGTCTCGTGCCGTAAGGTATCGTTCCGGATACCTGGATTGCGTGATTTTGAATTGCCCATCTGCGGAGGTGCGTATGCGAGCCGATGCCGTTTTGGAGACCATGATTTCTGGGATTCGAGCCATAGCGCTAGAGTATCCAGAAAGTGTTTCCGTCGTTGACATCGGAGGTTCGGTCTCGGCGCGATATTGAGGAGAAAGATGCGCCTTGGCGTTTGGCGTAGGCGTGTGAGTTAAGGCGAAATGAAACGGAATCCGGGAGGTGTTTCCAATGATCAGAATGGACCTTCAGCTATTTGCGAAGAAGAAGGGAGTCGGAAGCTCCCGAAACGGTCGTGACTCCCGTTCGCAGAGGCTCGGAGTTAAGAAGTTTGGCGGCCAATACGTTTCCGCCGGCAACATCATTGTCAGGCAGTGTGGGACTAAGGTTCACCCTGGTATCAATGTGGGGATGGGTAAGGACTATACCCTGTTTGCTCTGGCAGACGGTTATGTTCAGTTCGAGCACAACGGAAAGCGAAGCAAGAAGGTTTCAGTCGTTCCTGAGCTGCCTGTTGCCGAGGAGCCAGCGCATGTCGTTGAATCTATGTAGTTGGTGATTGGAGGCTGAAGGGCTCGCATCAGGTGTGCTTGATGTGGGCCCTTTTGTTATCGCTGTGCTACTCCTTCTGAGAGGGTGAGGTTGATGGGCAAGATACCAGTCTGGGCTAGAGTCTTGATAGTGGCCATTATTATCGTGGCAGTCGGGTGGAAGACGATTTCTAATATAACGACTGAGTATCTGTGGTACCAGGATTTGGGGTATGTGAGTGTATTCTGGAAGTGCCTGGAAGCGAGGGTTGCTGTCGCAGCAGCGATATTCGCCGTGACATTTGTCTTTGTTGCTGCAAATCTTCTGTCAATGAAATCGGCGTCGAAAGCTATGCCAAGACGATCGGCACTTTTCCTGGCTACAATTGCGGGAGTGTTGACTGCCGGGTTTTCTACAGATTTGTGGATGGAATTCCAGCAGTTTGTGCATGCTACGCCGTTTGGGAAAGCAGACCCGATTTTCGGCCAAGATGTAGGCTTCTACGTTTTCCGATATCCCTTTCTTAAAGAAGTCTACAAAGGCGCAATATGGGTTGTGGGCTTGAGCGCTACCTTTGTCATTCTTGTCTACCTTTTTTCCGGATCGCTGATCAGATTTAGCCGAGAAGAAGTGGAAGAACCCGCAATAGGCAGCCCCCGCAGGAGGCCCAGGCGAGGAAGGCTTCTATTGGAACAGGCTGATCCCGGCGCGAAGCTTCACATAGGCATACTTCTTGCCATCGTTTTTTGTGTTGTGGCTTTCGGTTATTGGCTTGACATGCGGGGATTGGTCTATTCCGAGAGGGGAGTTGGCATAGGCGCAAGCTATGCTGATGTACATGGCGCTCTAC
>DUWJ01000464.1 GCA_012842765.1 Bacillota bacterium
ATATACTCCTCCACAAAACCAACCATCTTGATCAACTTGTGATCCTTATCGCCTTCCAAGGCTTCTGCCTGCCGCGCCATGCGTGATAGCAGCCGCTTTTCGCGTTGGCTCTCCTTATCCTCCTCGGATTCGCCTTCCAATTCCGCTAGGCTCCCCGGCACTATGTCGATCCCTTCAGGAAGCTGCTCATCTGCATCAATATCAAAGACGGTCCGCCTCCCGATCTCGTCTGCCTGCTCCACCGTCTCGGCCTCAGCGACGCCCGCTCTCGTCCTCATCGTAGCCGCGGCTGCCCTAGGGCTCGATCCCAAGGCGCGAAGGAGGGCGAGCGCCGACCACCATCTCACCCTCTGCCTATGAAAATCTCCCGATTCGTCCGCCACAGTCTCCCTCGCATAATCTATGGCCTCATCGAACAGCTGCTTGTAGCTGGGGTGCAACGTGTAATGAGCCTCCTGCGCATCCCGCCTGGGAAAGGGAGTCTCAGCGTCAAGGTAGTGTTCTATATCAGCCCGCCGACGCTGGACTAAGTGCTGAGCCAACCGGCGGCGACGGGGCTCGTTGTCGGGTCCTGAAAGATCCTCCGGATAATAGGAAAACTCAGGATCGAGAAAACTTATGAGCGAACGGAACGCGTCTTCCTTGCCGCTGTGCGGAGTGGCTGTAACAAACACCATATGACGGTCAGGATCGGCTGCAAGCTTCGACACCAGCTCATACCTTTGATGCCTTCCACGTCTTTCAAAGCCGAAAGCGCATGTATGGGCTTCATCTATGATCACGAACTCCGGCGCCGTCCTGAGGAATTCCTCGCGTCTGCGGTCTGTCTTTATAAAATCAAGAGAGACGATCACGTGTGGATACACCTCGAAGAGAGACTGCCCCATAGCGCAGTTGCGTTCGAGGCGAGATGCGGTGGACGAAAGAACAAGCTCGGCTTCAATGTGGAACTTTTCGGCCAATTCCACCTGCCACTGCTCTGCCAAGTGTGGTGGACAGAGCACAGCGGTTCGAGTAATCTCTCCTCTATCGAGGAGTTCGCGGGCTATGAGGCAAGCCTCAATCGTCTTGCCCACCCCTACATCGTCTGCAATGAGCACCTTAACCGGATCGAGTTTGAGCGCCATCAACAAGGGTACAAGCTGGTATGGGCGGGGCTCCACGGCAACCCTGCCCAGACAGCGCAGAGGACCGCAGTAGGCGCGGGATGTGAGCCTTGCCGCATCCCGCAACATCCGGCAGGAAAAAGACTCCCCAACATGCTCCGGATCAGGCAGATCAAAGTGAGCAGATTCTACAGGCTCAAGGGATGTGCATATACCAGCAATCTCCCCCTCGCCTCCCAAAGGCCTGAGAAGGAGGAGTTCCTCTTCAGAGCCTGGCAGTACCACCCACTCACGGCCCCTTGCTCGAACCAAAGTTCCTACTCCGAAACCCATGCTATTCACTGCATATCACCTCTCCGTGCACCACTTTCGATCTTGCCGAAAATGCTCGGGTGCTCTGCTATGATCCGTTCCCAGTCGTCGTCATAGCTGAACCTCAGGCACATGATTCCAAGTTGTGCAAGGCCCGCCTCCTGGTCTCTGTCGACCCGCGCACGATCTCGAATCTCGTGAACAGGACCGTCTATGTATAC
>DUWJ01000379.1 GCA_012842765.1 Bacillota bacterium
GTGCGCCTCTGCTCTTCAGTGTCAGCAAGGATCATCTCGCGCATGGCGCGTATCCTATCCTCGGCGAAGAACATGTGCTCAGTTCGGCACAGTCCGATTCCCTCAGCCCCAAAATACCGAGCCTGCTTGGCATCTTCCGGCGTATCCGCATTCGTTCGGACCTTCAAAGCGCGGAATTCATCGGCCCACTCCATGAGCTTCCCGAAGTTTCCTGTAAGCTCGGGCTCCACCAACGGAACCTGCCCCAATATGACTTCACCTGTGGATCCGTTCAGAGTGATCCAATCGCCTTCTGAAATAGTAAGATCGCCACAGGTTATTCTCTTCTCCTTCTCATTGATGATGAGAGCACCGCAACCTGCCACACAACACGTTCCCATGCCTCTGGCAACAACGGCTGCATGGCTCGTCATTCCGCCTCGACTGGTAAGTATGCCAACGGCAACATGCATGCCGCCGATATCTTCAGGCGATGTCTCAGTCCTAGCAAGGACTACCTTCTCCCCACGAGCCGCCCATTCCTCCGCAGCCTTAGCGGTGAAGACAACTCTTCCGACTGCAGCGCCTGGCGATGCTGGCAAGCCCTTGGCTATCACATCGACCTTGGCCTTAGCGTCGATCATCGGGTGCAGCAGTTGATCGAGCTGGGCTGGCGGAACTCGGAGAACCGCTGTCTTCTTGTCTATCAAGCCTTCCTCGACCATTTCTACTGCAATGCGGACTGCAGCTGTTCCGGTTCTCTTGCCGTTTCTCGTCTGGAGCATGAAGAGACGACCATCCTGAATCGTGAACTCTATATCCTGCATATCTTTGTAGTGTTTTTCAAGGGTATGATATATCTGCTCCAACTGGGCATATATCTCCGGCATGGACTTTTTCAACTCGCTGATGGGTTTGGGAGTCCTTATACCTGCAACAACATCCTCGCCCTGAGCATTCATGAGGTACTCGCCATAGAAGACATTTTCGCCTGTTGCAGGGTCACGCGTAAAGGCGACTCCCGTACCTGAAGTTTCTCCCATGTTTCCAAAGACCATGGTTTGGACGTTTACCGCAGTTCCCCAATCCCCAGGGATTCCGTTTATCTTGCGATAAGTTATTGCACGCTGGTTATTCCACGAATCGAAGACTGCGTTGATCGATCCTCGCAGCTGTTCCCAAGGATCTTCAGGGAAATCCTTGCCTGTGTGTTTGCGCGCTATTTCCTTGTACTCTTCCACCAGTTCCTTCAGGTCGTCCGCAGTGAGATCCATGTCGAGCTTGACTCCGCGAGCCTTTTTCTTAGCAGCTATTGCCTCCTCAAAGGCTTCGTGGGGAACCTCCAAGACGACATCGGAATACATGTGCACAAACCGTCGATAGCTGTCGTAGACGAACCGAGGATTTCCTGTTTTCTTGATGAGCCCTTGGGCAGTAGCATCGTTCAAACCGAGATTGAGGACTGTGTCCATCATGCCTGGCATTGAAACACGGGCACCAGACCTTACTGAAAGCAAAAGCGGATTATCCGGATCGGCGAACTTGGCACCCATCTCCTCTTCGAGGCGCTTGAGATTCTCCCGAATCTGTTCCTCTAGCCCTTCGGGCCATTTCCGATCGTTCTCATAAAAAGCAGTGCAGACCTCCGTGGTGATAGTAAAACCGGGCGGGACAGGAATCCCCAAGTTGGTCATTTCAGCAAGACCCGCTCCCTTGCCGCCCAGGAGGTTCTTCATATCACCTTTACCGTCGGCCTGTTTACCTCCGAAGTAGTAGACATACTTTGGCATGTTATTCTTTCCCATGCTAATCCCCCTATCTAATGCAGCAATCTACGCATCAAATGGCATTGAATTCTACTCAAACTCTCTTTTTCCTTCTTCTGCGCCCGGCTAATTTCCGGGGAAGACTATCTGTGTCGTGTCAATGACCGAAGATACGATATCTAAAACCCATTTGAGCATTGCAAGTCGGTTCTTCCTGACTCGGTCATCATCCGCCATGACCAACACCGCATCGAAATATCGATCGATGTCGTCACAGATATCAGCCGTTCTCTTCATGGCATCTATATACATATCCCTTTCCACCAAACCAGACGCATCTTCCTTCTCCTGCACGCCCAAATCCGCCTCGAGCTTGCAAACAGCGTCATACAGGCCTTGTTCAGCAGGATCATCAAAGAGTTCCGGGTCGCACTTGCCAGGCTCAGAACGCCCAGCTATGTTTTTGACTCGCGTCGCAGCAGTAGCCAAACGCACAAACCAGTCCTGATCGACTACAGACGCCACCGCATACGCCTTCTCACGAACGCAAGCCGGCCGCCCCACACCCGAAGAAATGGCAGCGTCTGCAATGTCATGGCGTATCCCCGATTCCAGTAACGATACCTTGAGCCTCGTGCCTAGGAATTCGAGAACATCCTTTACAAGCTGCTCAGTGGAGCACTGCACAACCCCGGCCTCCTCGTACAGGCTGACCGCAAGCCGCGCAATCTCATCCAGGCCTTTGGAAAACCTCCATTCAGCATGGACCGCGAGCATGCCTGCGGCTTGCCTTCTGAGCGCGTACGGATCTGCCGATCCGGACGGGATGAGCCCGATCGCAAAGTAGCCCGCAACGGTATCCATCTTGTCGGCTATGCTTAGCGCAGCGCCCACACGGGTGCTAGGCAGAATGTCCCCTGCGTATCTCGGCAAGTAGTGCTCGAATATTGCCTGAGCGGTTTTCTCGTCCTCACCTTGCCGTAGAGCGTATTCCCTGCCCATTACGCCTTGAAGCTCCGTAAACTCACGAACCATCGCTGTAACCAGGTCAGCCTTGGCCAAGAACGCCGCCCGCTTGAGAATATCTGCATCACTAGAATCAGATATCAAGCTGCGTCCGAGAACCTCGATGCGTTCCGCCTTATCATACATTGTACCCAGTTTCTCCTGAAAGACCACGTTCTTCAGGTGCGGCACCCTCTCCGCAAGCGGCACCTTCATGTCGTCGTCGTAGAAGAAACGCGCATCTGCCAGCCTCGCAGCGAGCACCCGCTCGTTCCCGGCCGCCACCACGTCAAGACGGTAGTCATCGCCATTACGCACTCCAATAAACACAGGCATCAGATGCCCATCGGCGTCCCGCACCGGGAAATAACGCTGATGTCCCACCATCGGTGTTATAACGCATGGCTCAGGAAGCGCAAGGTAATCGCTGGAGAACCTTCCTGCGAAGGCCGTTGGCCACTCAACTAGAAACGTGACCTCTTCCAGAAGGCCCTCTTCCACGACAGGGGTTCCCCCACATTCCGCCGCCAGCGACTGCGCCTGGCTCATGATTGTTGAAGCCCGCTCCTGGGGATCTAGCATTACTCCGATCTCCCGAAGCCGCGCCGGATACTCCGAGCTCGAAACGATCTCCACAGGGCCTGGCGCCAGCGTCCGGTGTCCCCATGTAACTCGTCCACTGGACATACCGTGATATTCGAAATCCACAACTTCCTTGCCTAACAAAGCCAATATCCATCTGATGGGCCGCACAAAACACAGTTCCCCCCAACCCCATCTCATCGATTTCGGAAAGCTGATCGAATCGATCATCCTGGGGAGCGCTTCACTGAGCACTGTCGCCGCGTCACATCCATCTTCGCGGACTATGGCGTATACATATTCACCTTGCGGAGTCTCTTTCCGCACCAATTCAGCCACAGAGATTCCGGCAGAGCGTGCGAATCCTTCAGCAGCGCGAGTGGGATTCCCGTCTTCATCGTAAGCAATGCGAGTCGCAGGACCGCGAACCTCACGCACGAGGTCGGCCTGGGACGGCGCTACATCGTCAAGGATTATTGCAATCCTACGCGGGGTGGCATAAGTGCGAACCCGACCAACATCAAGACGGGCCTCTTCAAGAACCGAAGCAGCTGTTGTTCTGGCGTCTTCCAGGATTCCTGGCATAAACCTCGCAGGCAGCTCCTCAGTGCCTATCTCGAGAACTGCCCCGACGCGATCACTCTGAACCATTCTCTGCCGCCTCCTCTTCCTCAGACCTTACCCATGCCACTGCAACCTTCCTTGCCAAAGCTCGGACACGTCCCATATACTCCGCGCGTTGGGCAGCCCCAAAAGCGCCCCTCGCATCAAGCACGTTGAAGACATGCGAACATTTCAGCACATAATCATACCCGGGAAGCAACAGGCCCGCCCCGATACATCGTACAGCCTCGCGTTCGTAGTTGTCGAAGGAATCGCTGAGGATTCCGATATCCGCATACTCGAAAGCATACTTGGAAAACTCATATTCAGCTCTATGATACATATCGCCATAAGTAAGACCATCAGCCCACATCATATCGTAAACGTTATCCACACCCTGGAGGTACATGGAAATCCTTTCGAGGCCGTATGTGAGTTCCACTGAAACAGGCCTCGTATCGATCCCACCTACCTGTTGAAAGTAAGTGAACTGTGTTATCTCCATCCCGTCAAGCCATATCTCCCACCCGGTGCCCCAGGCACCCAAGGTAGGAGCCTCCCAGTTGTCTTCCACCAGTCGAATATCATGTTCTTTGGGATTGATGCCCATCGCCGACAGGCTCCCCAGATACAGATCGACCAC
>DUWJ01000463.1 GCA_012842765.1 Bacillota bacterium
GCCCTAAGCGTCTTAGAGTCAACGACATTGAACTGCACGTGCAACCCATACTTGGTAAATAAAGTCTTTATCAGCGATATTACCCGTTTTCGTCCTTCGGGAGAGCTGAGAGCATCCGGCGTCAGGCGCATGTTAAGAATAGCCCCCTTTTGAAACCATATGCTTGGCAGCTTTCCAACAGAGTTGATGACTGCGGTAGGTCCTTTTTTCTCTGCTCCGTTACTAGGGGAGATGCCATTGTTTACAGGAGCGCCTGCTTTTCGGCCATCTGGTGTTGCGCCGATAAAAGAACCAAACGCTATGTTCCCCGTGACAGGGCTCTGGCTGTATGCATAGCAGGCCGGAACGGGACCCTTGCCATATCGCGAATTGCGAAAATCCTGCTGATAGGTTGAACCTATGTAATCGGCAACAGCACATACCCACCTATCCGCATCATCTTCATCGTTGCCGAACTTAGGCGCTCTGTTGAGCAATATCTGCCTTATCTCTTCCCCTGTCGGATCAGTCGAATCGTCCTCAAAGTTTGTCGTCAACGCATGAGCCAATTCATCAGCAGTGAGAAGCGCATCCTTGAACACGACCTTTTCAATCGCGGCCAACGAATCGCCGGCTGAGATAGTCCCTGCTGTAGGCCCGCCATCAGCGGAGTAGACAGACCCACCCTCAATAAGCGAAAGGCCCCGTTCTATGCAATCATGCACAAGTGAAGACCTAAATGCGTTTATATCTATTGCTTTGTGCAATTCATCATTTATGTGCTCGGTCATAACTTGGAGTTCCATGAAATAGTGCAGGCTCTTCTTGAAGGCATCCATTATTTCGTCCATGCTGCTGAACGTGGCTAGATCGCCGTAGCCCAGACACAGCTGTATCCCCGTCCGCGGATCTACTCCGTCATTCAAAGTAATTTCCAGAATCTTGGCTACATTAAGCCACGGACCTTTGGCTGCAAAATCCCATTTGCCGGGAATTGATGCCTCAATACAACCATCTGGGGCCCAGTTGTACAGGTCTTCATCGGCAATGCCCATGTTCCTTAGGATCCTCATGAATGCAAGGTCATTGTAGAAAGCGGGCTGCCCACCTTTGTGCTCTTGCACAGCTTCAAGTGCGCGTTCCAACAAACGGTCATCTGTGTCTTCAAACCATCTAACCGAGATTGACGGTGTGAAGAGCTTTACGTCCTCGCATGCCTCGATGCACAAGTAGGAGAGGTCGTTCGTTGCATCCTTACCGTCTTCGTCCTGACCTCCTATGGTGAGATTCTGGAACATCTGATATCCCAGGAAAAACTCCGTGTCTGGCCATGAGCGCAGTTTATTAAGTTCATTGGCTTTGATGAAGAAGCACTCAATAAGTTCCAGTCCTTCGTCCCTCGACATACATCCATTTGCAACATCAGACTCGTAAAATGGCCACATATACTGGTCAAAACGGCCAAACGAGATAGAATGGCCATTAGTCTCTATATGTAAAGCAAGATGAACAAACCATAATGACTGAAGGGCTTCCCAGAATGTCCTAGCCGGCGAAGCCGGTACATTGGCACAGTTAGAAGCCATAGTAAGAAGTTCTGATTTCCTCTGCTGATCTTTCTCCGCCTCTGCAAGCCTTTCACATTCACGTGAAAACCTGTCTGCGAAACCGATTACAGCCTCATTGGCAATAATGACAGCTTCAAGGAACCAGCGCTTCCTTATTTCACCAGGCTGGGTCAGATCCAGCCGCTCCATCCGTTCCTGTGCATCTCTGATTACCCCATTCAGGCCCTTCTGCAACACCATCCCATAATCGACAATCACGTTTCCAAGGCCTGCGGAAGAAACCCATGTATCATCAATGACTCCTGCATCCCAGGCGGCATTGGCCTCTTCCGGCAAGAGAGCCCTGAGATTCTCGTATACGCTCTTTCCTTTCCAGTATTGAAGCAGGTCAAGGATTTCTGCCTTTGTCTTTTCTGTGTAGTAGAAACGGTCACCAGGCCGTTCATGAAAATGATAAGGCTCTCCGTTAAATTCCCTTTCTAACCACTCAACCGAGTATTCCGGAAAGATCGGAGAGGCCTTAGGTTTGCTTGCCTGGTTCCCTACAATCAGTTCTCCATCCATGACGTAAATCTGCATGTTCGCCATTACATTAGAAAACGCTTTCGCACGCCGGATAGCTATTGGATCTCCCTCGTTAGCCTTCATCGATTCTGTAAAGTATCGAGCACGTTCAGGGCATATCTCTGCTCGAGTGCTAAGAAGGTTAGATCTTAGCTTCTTCACCCTTGGGGTCATAGAAGTTACCCTCCCCAATCACGTTTTGGTTGATGCCTCCAGAAAAAGCGTTTGCAACGTATCTTTGTAACCGGTTACAAACTTATTATATGTTCTCCTGGCAGATTTGTCAATATATGAGGCATTTGCGTGTTACGCGTCTGTGATATTGTCACCCCATAACGCGTCTGAGATAATGTCACCCATGAACAAGGGGGACATCATCTTGACGGAAAAATTACGGAAGAGGGTCTTCGTAATGGATCAGCTTGCCGCCGGGCAAATCACA
>DUWJ01000380.1 GCA_012842765.1 Bacillota bacterium
AGCTCCAACGTGAGGTCCGCCGAATGGACCTTTACATCTTCAGGCACATCAAGCTTTACAGGGGCAAAATTCAGGATAGCCTTGACCCCCGCTTTCACGCATTCGCTAGCAACAGCTTCCGCGCTCTCAGGCGTAACCGCAATAACTACGATCTTCAGGTCGAGCTCGCGGACTTTCGCAGCAAGCTCATCTACGTGGTAGACTGGGACCTGGGCATAGGTAATACCCACTTTTTGCGGATCCACATCGAAAGCGGCAACAATACGCAGGCTTTCAGGGACCCAACGGGCAGGGTCGCCTTCTACGGCTGAGCCGTCGATGCGAGCATCTACATTGTGATGGAGCAAGGCGCGGCCCAGATTTCCCAGGCCAACCAGGCCCACGCGAACATCTGTGGTAAGGCCAAGTATCTCCCTTAGTTGTTCGTGCAAGAACTTTACATTGTAACCAATGCCTTGCTTGCCAAATTCTCCGAAAAACGCAAGGTCCTTTCTAACCTGCGCCGGAGTCAACCCTGTCCACTCCCCTAGCTGACTAGATGAGACGATTGCATGTTCCCTGCGATCAAAGTCTTCCACTGCGCGTAGGTACAGTGGAAGCCTCCTTACAACTACATCTGGTATCTTCTCCTGCTTCATTCGGTCTCCTCCGTATCCTCAACCCGCCCAGCCCCTGAATGAATCGACGCACACTCAGGGTTGTTCGAATCCACCACAGCCACGGCAACAGATGCAAAAGCTTCCGTTCCAAGAGAACGATCGTAGAGGTGAATTCCGTAGTAGCCGGCAGCTAGAAAGAGAATTCCCCCTATAGCGGAAGCAAGAGACGGGTCTATCGTCCATCCGAAGCTCCGGGCTGCAAGCGCACCCACTCCCAGCCCGGCAAGGAACATGACCAATGGCACTCCATAGGCGAGAAGGACTGCACGCATGAGATCTTGTCCGGGAAGTTCCAATGCCACTGTGTCGCCTACTTCCGCCGAGGCATCGTTTCTCGCAATCACGGTATGGGGACGATTATTCGCCATCTGACAAGCTCCGCAGCCCTTACAGGCTGCCGGACGGCTGACCAGGACTTCCACGGATTCTCCGCAAACCCGCTTCACAATGCCAAACTGCCTCATGCATCCAGCCTCCTTTCGCCCTCTGCTACGAAATCACGAATAAACACTACGACCTCCGGGTCCGACAGAGGGATGCTGCCCAACTCCAATCGAATCTCTCGGGTATCAAAATGAAATGAATTATCTCCTCGAACATGATTATACACGAAATCCAGGTTTGGGTTGCATACTACCAATGCAAGAAGGGTTTCTGCCATGTTGCCCAAGGGCGCCCGGTCGACGTGAGAATACTCAAAAATAGCTGTTACAGTCGTGCCACCGCCAGGCACGCTCGCTATGTCCACTCCGCCACCGCATCTTTCAGCAGCTGCAGCCAATAGCGGAATCCCCAGTCCAACTCGGCGGGTAGTCCTCGATGTAACAAATGGATCGCGGATCTGCGCCACGACGTCGGCAGGCATTCCCCGGCCATCATCGGTAACCCTGATAATCATCTTGTCGTTGGCCACATCCTCGATAACATCGATCTCAACAAGCTCTGCGCCGGCAGCTATCGAGTTTTGCGCTATATCGAGTATGTGCATTGAAAGCTCCCTCATACCACACCGCCATTTCTGTATACTCTGCCCAGCACGGAAAATCCGCTATAAGCAATCGCCTTTACTCCACTTGCACGTATCTTCCTGCCTCTCCGCGAAGAGCAAGAATTAATTCAGCAAATGTCGGTTCTTCCAGCCAAAAGAGCGAGCATCCCAATCCGATTTCTTCCAAAGTGTGGGCATCGGAGGAAGAGAGCAGGACGCGGCCTTGCGTCGCAGGAAACTTCGCTCTGGCCTCGGTTGCCGTAATCGTCCTGGATATCTCCAGTACGGGAATGTCGAGGTGGTCCGGGACAAATCCTAGCTGGGCTACGATGCTGAAAGCACGCCTGTCGATATGGCATGGAACCGAAATGCCCCCCAAGGCGTCAACGCCATCCACGACTTCGTCCACGGATAGCGTTGTTGGGGCGGACAAGAGCGCGGTCTCCTCTGTGATATCTCCAGTGCGCGGCGAACAAATCCACTGCCTTCCGAATATTTCCGGGATGTTCCTGCCGGTAGCTCTATGGGGTGCAACTATCAGCTCCCATTCATGCATGGCAGACAAATCTGGCAGCAATGTCAACAGATGAACCTCTTCCTTTGTGCAAACCTCCATGCCACAGATGACGGTAAGTCCAGTCCCCTCTGCCGCCGCAGCCAAAGCCTCAACGTTGGCGGCTGAGTTGTGATCTGCAGAGGCAATTATGTCGATCCCTAGGTCCAAACACCGCCCCACGATTGCCTTCGGGTTCATCTCCCTGCCCGCGCATGGCGATAGGAAAGTGTGAATGTGCAGATCGGCGGCGAAGCCCTGAACCATCCCTAGGAATCTCCCCTCACGCCCAGCTCGTATAGTCTGCCGACTGTCTC
>DUWJ01000056.1 GCA_012842765.1 Bacillota bacterium
CATCCCGTCAAGCCATATCTCCCACCCGGTGCCCCAGGCACCCAAGGTAGGAGCCTCCCAGTTGTCTTCCACCAGTCGAATATCATGTTCTTTGGGATTGATGCCCATCGCCGACAGGCTCCCCAGATACAGATCGACCACTTCATCGGGATTCGGCTTCAGGATCACCTGGTATTGATGGTGCTGATAAAGTCTGTTGGGGTTCTCTCCGTACCGGCCATCAGCAGGCCTGCGCGACGGTTGTACATACGCAACCTTCCATGGCTTTGGCCCCAACACCCTCAGAAAGGTGTGGGGGCTCATAGTGCCTGCGCCCACCTCTATCACGTAAGGTTGCTGAATCGTGGCGCCCTGGCGCGCCCAGTATTGTTCCAAAGCAAATATCAAATCCTGAAAGTTCAAGCGCGGTCCCTCCCCATCTCATCGTCATAGAGGCAGCGTTGGAAGCTCCGGAGCAAACATCCGAACAACTGCCGGCGTAACCTTGAGCTCCACAACAGCAGCTATCGCCAGCAGCGGCACACAAAACAAGCCAAGGATGATCGCTCCCTCAACAGCCGCGCGCCCCAGATCGTTCTTGCTTGCGCGCCCACGCCACACCACCGGAAGAAGAAAGCCCAAACGCAACCCCACAACCTGGCCTGCCAAGAAAGCCGGCAACTCCAGTATTCCATGGGGAAGAAAAGACGCAATCACAACAGATGCCGATAGGGCATTTCTGACAACCATCAGCTTCGTACACGCCCCGATGAGCACTCCGTTAAGGCATACACTTATTACGGGGACGATGCCGAATATCCACCCCAGACCGATGGAGACAAGCGTGGCTTTTAGGTTGTTCCAAAACAGCATTCCAATCTGTTCCCATGTAGAAGCGCCGGCCATGGAATCCCTCAGCCCTATTAGGCTGTTGAATATCCACGGCAGAGAATCGCCTGAAGGGCTGAATCCGGTGTAACCCACAATCATGCAGGTGACAAGGAGCATAGCGGCAAAGAGCAAGTATCGCCGGTAACTGCGAAACGCCCGGGGCAGTGCCCGAGTGTAAAGGCCGGCAAGCATCCTCAAAAAGTCCACCTCCATGAAAAAAAGCCTCCGCCCCCGAAAGCTCGTGGGGGGCACGGGAGGCTATGTTCCCGAAGCGCCGGGCGCGTTCGCTTGCACGCTGTCATTTGCCCTAACTATAGCAAATGGCCCTGCAATATGTCAATTCCCGGCTCTGGTTTTAGCACCTTCCCTCGTACGCCGAAAAAAGCTTGCATCAGATAGTCCTCCCGCTAACGTGGATGTACCCCGAACCCGGAAGAATGATGCTCGATCCGCTCACTCGTTCGGATTCGGCTCTACCCTCATCGTGCATCTGGTCGCCAGGGCCAAGATGGCCCCCACGGCTGCCAGCTCGGGAGCGAAAATAGCCCCTACCAATCCTGCCGACACCGGCATATAAGCTACATTGGCCCCGTCGCGTTCCACCACCAGCCTCATCTCAGAACCACGTCTGAGAACGTCCGCCAGGCGTCCGGTCCATGTCGAACCGTCCGTGGACTCACGTTGGCCACCGTCCAAATCCAGGCTGCCATCCATAGCGCTTCCAATGTCTCTTTCCGCCATTATGAGAGCCTGAACAAGATCGCCTCCTGCTGCTTCCAAATAGGCAGCGGCCTCATCATAGCCAAGATCAATCCGCGCGCGGAGCCTGTCAATTTTACCGAGGTCAACCTTCAACTATCCTGTTTGCCCCCTCGCTCCATCGATTTAAGATCAGAGATGAAGTCAAGCGAATGCAGCTTGCGCCCTACCCGCTGATCCACATAGGCCCTGAAGGCATTGTTTAGTTCTTCAAAGCTGCTACGACTCGGCTTGAGCACCGCTATCATGTCGTAATCCCATATCAGAAGGCGCTTGGCCAGTTCCCGCGTTGCAGCGGAAAATCGGACGCTTCCCCAGTCCGAACTGCGGCACCCATCACACAGCAACCCCCCGGCCTCGGGGCCAAACCATGACGCTTGGTTTTCAGGCTTTCCACAGGAAACACATCTTGCAAGCTCAGGTCGGAAGCCAGAAACAGACATGAACTTTATTTCAAACGCCTTAAGCACCATATCAGGGTCTGCGGGCCCCGCATCGAGCGCTTCGAATGTCGAAATAACCAAGGCGTATAGCATTTCGTTACGCTGCCTTTCGCCTGTCATGAGATCGACCAGTTCAGCAACGTATGAAGCATATGCCATCTTCATTACATCCGATGTGATGCTGGAATAGGAAGAAAGCAGCTCCACAGTGCTCAGCGTATCCAAGTTTCTGCCACGGAACAATAGCGCATTCACGCGCGAAAATTGTTGAGTAACCCCAACCAGTCTGCTCCGAGGGCGCCGAGCGCCGCGGGCGACAGCATCAAACTTCCCATCCGTATCAGAAAGGATCGTTAAGATCCGGTCTGCTTCACCGAAATCTTTAACCCGAAGAATAACCCCTTCACATTTTGACAACGCCAATCCGCATCATCCTCAACATGCGGACCACCGGGGCTTTGTAATGTAACGTTCCCATCGGCGCTCCGCGCTATGCAAGGAATACGACTGCTCCCGAAGGTTTACTCCTTATCAGCAGAGCCTTTTTTCGTCCGCTTACGCGACTTGCGGAACTTTGGGGAGTAGCGCTCTTCCTCACTGAATATGCAGCCACAATACGGCTGTCGATAAAGGCCCAATTCTCGCGAGATTTCAACGCTTCGCCTATATCCAGGCCTGAAATCATAATAGATAAAGGGCACTCCGACTTCCCTCGACACGTCCTCACCCACCCGCGCTAAAAGCTCGTGGTTTTGATAGGGGCTGATAGAAAGAGTTGTAGTAAATGCGTCAACACCCTTCTCCAGCGCAAGCTTTGCCGCGGAAAGGAGGCGCATGCGATAGCAGACGGCGCATCTGCCGTCGATATCACTCCCAACCTCCACAATGTACTGCCGAAGGCCATAACTCTCACAAATATCTGCGTCCAGACCAACTGATGCACAGTAATCCCTGTATGTGTCCAGCCTTCGCCGAAACTCGACATACGGATGTATGTTGGGGTTATAGAAATACCCGTATACATCATGCCCATCAGACCTCAGCTTCTCGAGGCAATAGGTAGTGCACGGGGCACAGCAAGAATGGAGCAGCAAATTCACAGCAACCTCGCCTGCCCATCTGCTTCATCTGTTGGAAATTCCCGTCCTATGTGCTGGTATGCCAAGCTTGTAGCCACTCGACCGCGGGGCGTCCTGTCTATGAAACCTAGCTGCATCAAGTACGGCTCATACACATCCTCGATAGTATCTCTCTCCTCATTGATGGCAGCCGCGATAGTGTCCACTCCGACCGGTCCACCCCCGAACTTGTCTATTATAGTTGCTAGAATCTTCCTGTCAAGCCTGTCGAGGCCAAGTTCATCCACATCAAACATGGCCAAGGCATCACAAGCCACATCCTGTGTTATGACGCCGTCTGCGCGCACCTCGGCGTAGTCGCGTACCCGCCTCAGCATCCTATTGGCCACCCTAGGGGTTCCCCTGGACCGCCTCGCTATCTCGTAAGCCCCTAAGGCCTCGATCTCAATTCCCAAGATCTCAGCGGATTTTGAGACGATTGTGGCAAGATCGTCTACAGAGTATAGCTCTAGCCTGTGGACTACTCCAAACCTATCGCGAAGGGGCGAGGATATCAGTCCTGTCCTAGTTGTGGCCCCCACCAGAGTAAATCTTGGCAGGTCGATCCGTATCGATCTTGCAGACGGGCCTTTGCCGATGATGATATCGAGCGCATAATCCTCCATGGCCGGGTAGAGTATCTCCTCAACCGGCCTTCCCAACCTGTGGATCTCATCCACGAACAGCACGTCCCCGGGGGCAAGATTGGTAAGTATGGCAGCCAAGTCCCCCGCGCGTTCTATAGCCGGCCCAGACGTGACCCGAAGCCTTACACCCATCTCCACTGAGATGATGTTGGCCAACGTCGTTTTTCCGAGGCCTGGGGGACCATACAGCAGCACGTGATCGAGAGGCTCGCCCCTACTTCTGGCGGCTTCTATGAAAATCGAGAGGCTCTCCTTTACTCTGTTTTGGCCAATGAACTCAGAGAGCCGCCTTGGACGGAGGCTCAGCTCAGACCCGCGATCTTCATCTGTCTTTTCCCCCGTCACTATTCTTTCCTCCATAGAAATGCCCTCCGATCATTCCGCGCGCGACATTCTTGAGAGCGCCGCGCGAATAATGGCAGAAGCATCGTCCGAATAGCCGGCTGCCACGGCTGCAGCCACCGCCCTTTCGGCTTCAACAGGCAAGTAGCCTAGCGATACAAGCGCACTGATCGCATCTTGGGCAGCAGTTGAATCTGCGTTTGCCGATGCGCCTCTCTCTATGAATTCGTCGGAGATGAACTGCCCAACCTTACCTTTCAGTTCAACTGCAAGTCGCTCCGCCGTCCTCTTTCCCACCCCGGGAGCTGTAGCCAACATCGCGATGTCACCCGAAGAGATAGCCATGGAAAGCGTCTCCGGAGAAAGCGAGGATAGGATCGACAGCGCAGTTTTAGGGCCAATCCCCTTGACCTCGCAGAGCATGTGGAAGAATTCTCGCTCCTCCACACTCTCAAAACCATAAAGGTTCACACAGTCATCGCGAATCACCATTGCGGTAAAAAGGCGAACTTCCTCCCCTATTCGCCCCAAAGTAGCTCTCGTTCCCGACGTCACCGAGACAGAGAACCCAATGCCCCCAACATCCAAAACAATGGCGTCCCGCTCGATCGAAGCCACCTTGCCGCGAAGCTGAGATATCATAGACGATCACCATCCCCGGAGATCTTTGCAAGATACGGAGCGGTAGATAGATGGCATATGGCTATCGCCAGCGCATCTGCAACATCATCCGGCTTTGGTTCCGAATCCAACGCCAGCAAGAGCTTGACCATGCTCTGCACCTGCTTCTTGTCTGCCCTGCCATACCCAGCAACTGCCATTTTCACCTGAAGAGGAGTATACTCCGCCACCGGAATGCCCGCTTTCTCACACGCTAAAAG
>DUWJ01000381.1 GCA_012842765.1 Bacillota bacterium
AACTTGCCCGTCCAGCTGATTGTACCGCCCGTCCTAGCCTGCATCTCCCTGATGGTCCGTTCCAGCTCCCTCGATGCACGCTCTTCCTCAGCCAGCTCCCGTTCCCATCTCTCACGTTCTGCCGATACCCTGCTGGCGTATTGCGATCGTTGAGCCAATACGGGCTCGATGGACCTTCGCTCGTCCTCCAAGGCGGACGACAGGAGGGCTATCTCTCTCCTGGTCTCCTCGAGTTTGGCCTTTCGGGCACAGATGCCTTCCTTCTGCTCCTCAAGAGATTCCTTTTCGGCCCTGATCTCGCCATATATGTCCGCGTCCTGCTTCGCTATTGCCCCGAGATAATCGTATCTGCTCACAAAATCAGAGAAGCTCGATGCGCCAAAAAGCAACTCCAGCAATGTTCCCGGACCAAGCTTGTAAATGAATACGAGCCTATCTTCGAGACTTTGAACCGAAGCTTCATACTGCGCTGTTGCGATCTCAAGCTGGTGCTCGGCTTCCTTCAACTCAGTCTGAACCTGAACCAACTGCTGCTCCGCATCTTTGAGCTTCTTTTCGGTCTGAGAAATCCTCGTTTCGATCGCAAGGATCTCTTCTTCTGTTTTCTGGAGGGCCCGCAGTGCGTCCTTCTCTTCCTTCTGCTTGCGCGACAATGTCTGTCTTATCTGCTCTATCTTAGATTGCAAGCTGTTGAGTTCGGTTCTCTTGGTGGAAATATCCGACTGTTGCGAGCTAGCAACAGCAACATCTGTAAGGAACCCAAAAGCAAGCGTCATAATGAGAACCAAGGAAAGGACTGCCCTCGCAGCTTTAATGATGCCCACTTTTCTTGCCTCTGGCGTCATAGGAGGAACCCCCGTATCCTAAACTTTAAGGTATCGCTTCGTCGAAATATTACTTCCCACAAGACCGACAGCAGCCCCAAAGCAAAGCATTATCACGATGGCTAAACCGAGATGGCCGCTATCAGTAACGATCGGCATGAACGGCGCCACAGAAGAGATCCACTTGGCCAAACCCTGGTACCCAGCGCCCACAATCACCGCAGCGGCGCCGGCGCCCAAAAGGCCTATGATTATCCCCTCAAGCACGAAGGGGAAAAGTATAAACGCGTCAGTTGCTCCAACCAACTTCATGATCTCTATCTCCTTGCGCCGCGCAAATACCGTCAGCTTTATCGTGTTGGAGACAATCAGACTGGCCCCGACCAAAACGAAGACAGCTATTATCCCTGTCACAACCCAGAATATTCGAAGAACGCCCACAAGTCGATCTACGAGTTTTGGGGCATACCTCACATCGGAAACTTCATCCAGTTCGAGCACGGCAGCGGCAATCCTATCCGCGTCCGCAGCGCGCAACAGAGATATGTCAAAGGATTCGGGCAGCGGGTTGCGGGGAAGATCGCCAAGAAAGAAGTTGTTCTCGCCTAGCTGTTTCCCCAGCCTCTGCAGAGCCTCGTCCTTTCCCACGTATTTCACCGACGCTACTCCCGGAATAGCCTGTATGGCGGCGTGCGTCCGGTCAACAGCATCGGGCGGCATATCCGGCGACAAAAAAGCCCTTATCTGTACGCCAGCCTGAAACTCGTTTCCTATGCGCGTCAGATTGACCGCAACCAGCATGAAAGAGCTGAGGACCAGCATGCATGCCATTACCACGATAATCGATGTCACAGATGGTGTCTTCTTCAGGCTTCGGAAAGCCTGGCCGCTGAGGGACTTCACCGTCCTAAGCTTCATGGCAGTAAGCTCCCCACCTCTCGTCGCGCACGATCATGCCACGTTCCAACTGAACTACTCGCTTTCTCATCCTGTCCACCACTACATGGTTGTGCGTGGCCATCACTACAGTAGTGCCTCGCACATTGATGTCACATAAAAGATCCATTATGTCCAATGTAGTATCCGGGTCAAGGTTCCCCGTGGGTTCATCGGCTACGAGTATGAGGGGGTCGTTGACAATCGCCCTCGCTATGGCCACACGTTGCTGTTCGCCGCCGGCAAGCTCTTCGGGCATGGCCGAAGCCTTGTGGGCAAGGCCCACCATGGAAAGGGCCTGCGGCACCTTCTTCTCTATCTCCTTCGGAGACGCCTCTATGACTTCGAGGGCAAAAGCCACGTTATCATAGACGGAGCGATCAGGCAGCAACTTGTAGTCCTGAAAGATAACCCCGATCCGACGCCGGAGCATGGGAACGTCGCGCCACCTGAGCCGGGCGACGTTGCGCCCGGCAACCAGGACGTGCCCGCGCGTAGGCACCGTCCCCCGGTATATCAACGAAAGAAGCGTGGACTTTCCCGAGCCACTAGGGCCCACAATGAACACGAAATCCCCTTTGTCTATATTAAGGTTTACCCCGCGCAGCGCTTCCACGTTGCCCGGATACACCTTGGTAACCCCATACATATTGACCAAGGTCAACCACCCCATCTTCAGCTGGCTATAACAGCATACCGTATATCAAAAACAGGTTCTCCTTAAGAGGCGCAAATTCCTGCTGAAGCGAAGCGGAAAACATGACGCTTCCGGCCAACATCTGCTTTTATAATGTATTTCTACGCCCTTTTCATCTCTATGGCGCGCTTTGCAGCAAATGATATGTTCTCAACAGTAAGCCCATAAGCTTCCAGAAGTTCGTCGGGCTTGCCGGACTTTCCGAACATATCCGCTACACCCACGCGTATCACTGGCGCCGGAGCACGTGAACACACGGTTTCGCATACCGCGCCACCAAGGCCTCCTATGACTGAGTGCTCTTCCACTGTGACGATTGCGCCGGTTTCGACCGCCGCCGCACGCACGGCCTCTTCGTCCAAGGGCTTTATGGTATGCATGTCAAGCACGCGCGCCCGAATCCCTCTTTCCTCGAGCCTGTCGGCGGCTTCGAGGGCCCGCGATACCATGACCCCGCACGCAATTATCGTTACATCTTGCCCTTCCCTCAGCGTCTTCGCCTTGCCAAGCTCGAAATCGGCGTCTTCATCGTAAAGCGTCGGCACGGAAGCCCGGCCCAGTCTGAGGTAGAACGGTCCCTTCTGTTCCGCGGCAATACGAACTGCCCACCCAGTCTGGACTGCATCAGAAGGCACTATCACAGTCATGTTGGGAAGGACTCTCATCAACGCGATGTCCTCGATAGACTGGTGAGACCCTCCATCCTCTCCCACTGTAAGCCCGGCATGGGTCGCGCATATCTTCACGTTCAGTCCAGGCGCGGCGATGCTCTGGCGCACCTGATCGAAAGCGCGCCCAGTGGCAAATACTGCAAACGTGCTTGCAAACGCTGTCTTGCCCGTGGCAGCGAGACCTGCAGCAGTGCCCATCATGTCGGCCTCAGCAATTCCCATCTGTATGAAGCGCTCCGGGTACTTTGAGGCAAACCCGGCAGTCTTGGTCGATCCAGAAAGGTCGGCATCGAGCACTACGATGTCCGAGTTGATCCCGCCCAACTCGGCAAGGGCCTCTCCATAGGCCACTCTGGTAGCTATCATCTTTGTCATTGCGCCACACCGCCTTTTCGTGATGCTTCAAGTTCCGCCAATGCCGCCTCTACCTGTTCGGGTTTGGGAGCAGTACCGTGCCATCCTGCTTCGTTCTCCATAAAGGAGACTCCTTTGCCCTTAACGGTTCGAGCGACTATCGCCGTAGGCCTCCCGCTGGTTCGCTGGGCCTCGTCTATAGCCGCCATTATCGCGGGTATGTCGTGGCCGTCTATCTCTATTACATGCCATCCAAACGCGGCAAACCGTTCACCTATATGGTCAACAGACTTCACTTCGCGGATAGGCCCATCAATCTGAAGTCCATTCCAGTCCACG
Source organism: Bacillota bacterium (assembly GCA_012842765.1). GTDB lineage: Bacteria > Bacillota > DTU025 > DTU025 > DTU025 > UBA10085. Next base: position 3,822 of record DUWJ01000381.1, read on the forward strand.
AATATAGTCAGGTTGTCCAGCTTCCTGTGGACAGCGGTCATAGCGGCCTCCCACACCTGACCCTCTTCGATTTCGCCATCACCTAAGACGGCATAGACGCGCCAATCAGCGCCATCCATCTTCGCGGCAATCGCCATGCCGCACGCTGCAGAGAGCCCCTGTCCGAGGGATCCTGTGGACATGTCCACGCCCGGCGTCTGATTCATGTCGGGATGCCCCTGGAGATAACTGTCGATCCTTCTCAAAGTAATCAGATCATCCACCGGAAAGTAACCTGCTTCAGCCAGTGCGGCATAAAGCACGGGAGCGGCATGTCCCTTCGACAACACGAATCTATCGCGGCCAGACCATGTCGGATCATCCGGACGAATCCTCATCTTGTTGAAGTAAAGCACAGTCACAATGTCAGCAGCCGACAATGAGCCTCCAGGGTGACCAGATGATGCGGCGCCAACCATGCGAATTACATGCTTGCGGATCTCGCACGCCTTAGCGGCGAGTTCCTCTGGGTCTGAGAGCACGACTCTTTTCAACGTCATCAACTCCTTCTGCTCTTGCGAAAAGCCTCACCCATGACTGCAAAGACGAATGCGGGTAAAGCCGTCATCCTCTTTGCTCTGCGAGGTTCTGATACTAGCCTATATAACCACTCCAAGCCCAACTTCTGAAAGGCAGCGGGCGCCCGCTTCACACTTCCGGACATCACATCGAAGGAGCCTCCGACTCCTATCCATACCGCGCATGGCGCCATCTGGCGCGCCTTCGTTATCCATTTTTCCTGCTTTCCCGCTCCCATTCCCACAAAGACGAAGTTAGGGGCGGCATCGCGAATACAGCGGAGAACTTCCTCCTCCTCGGCATCTGAGAAATAACCGTGCCAAGTTCCTGCAATCTTGAGGCCAGGGAATTCCTTGCTCATGTTCTCTGCAGCTGCCTCGGCGATGCCAGGTGCCGCGCCTACAAGGAAGAATGACATTTCGCCTCCAGCCGCCGAGCGCATCAAATTCGTCGCCAACTCTATCCCAGGCACCCTCCCCGGAGGCTTGTATCCGAGGATTCTCAGCCCGCGCACCACACCCACGCCATCTGGAACAACCAAGTCAGCCCCGCGGATAACATCAGCGAGTTCAGCATCGCGCTTGGCTGCAAGCGCCATCTCGGGGTTTATCGTCACCACATGGGCTCCCAAGCCTAAAGCAGCACGCTCCATCAATATGGATACTGCATCATCCATGCCAATACAGTCCACCGGCGACCCAAGAACTGACGCCCTCATATAGTCTTTGCCTTCCTCCGCTTGGGCTTTCATTCTTTCTGTCACGGGCTTGTCCAATATAGGGGAAAGCGAGATGCTCGCAGCCGCCTTCGCCTGCTCTCTTATGGTCGGCATAATCTCCCTCAACCTCGCCCTCGTTTCATCCCTAGATGCCCACGCACCGGCAATCGCCGCGTAGAGTTGATCAGCTGACGCCCCCACTTCCACTATGTACGGTTCCGACACGCGTTGGCAGTGCGCCCGAATCTTAGGATCGTAGTCTATTGCGACAGCGGGCACCCCTGCATTTGCGGCAAATATCAGAGAGTGCAGCCTCATTCCCACCACCATCTCAGCTCGGGATATCAACCCAAGCACTTCCTCCGGCACCATGTCACACGAGATAACAGCAGGACTTTTTCCGCCGACCCTACATTGATCTGCAATTCGGTGAGCCACCTCAAGATCGCGGTCAGGCTGGAACGCCAGGAAAACAGGGCATATGCCCAGTTCCGATACTGCACGGTCGATGGCTAACGCATATTCAGCCTCGCGACCATCAAGCCCCGGCCATGGCCTCAAACAGAACATCACCGTATTCGGTGCTTGAACAGCCATGGCGTCCGGCGGGTCGCAGGGAACAAGCCCAAAAGCGGGATCAGCAACTAGCATAACCTCAGGCTTCACAACGCCGACCTCCTGCAGCAGACGGGCAGAGGCCTCATCCCGCACAGTTATGACGGAGGCCCGAGAAAGCGTCCGCTTCACCAGCCATCTCGAAAAAGCATGATTCAAAGGGCCAACTCCCTGTGCGTACACTGAAACCGGCCGACCCATCATCCGCGCAAGGGCAATGATGCCAAGATAGTATGGGACCGATTTCTTGCCTGTTGCGTCCTGCAAGAGGCTGCCCCCGCCGCTTATGACGATGTCAGACCGGCGAATCTCGCGAATGATAGCTCCAAGCGACGCCCTAGGCACCGCCTCTATGCCGTGTGCCGCGCTAGTCTCTGATGGGTCGCCAGAGAGCGCCACACACTCTGCCTTCGGATCTATTTCCTTGAGGTGTTGGACAAATGCGGCAAGCACCGCCTCGTCTCCGAGATTCCCCATTCCATGGTAGCCGGAGACCAAGACCCGCATACTGCACTCACCTGCTTTCCCACGCACGACACTTACTCAAGATCATCCTTCCCGGCCCGCAGCCCGACGTATCTGGGCAACTACGGCCCTATAGACCACGGTTGCAACAAGACCGATCGCAAACCCGAGCCCCAGTCCGATAATGACCCTGGCCAATGTGAGGCTTATGGGAGTATGGATATGAGCGAACGTGTTCGTCAGCGAAATCTGGCCTATGAGGCCCAAAATGGAGATGGGCAACAGTAGACCAGTCTCCCCCAAAGCAACAAGAGCGCCAGCAAGAACAAAAGCCGGGTGCCCGATGAGGAATTCCTTAGTTCGGGGCCTTGCGGGGAAGATGTTCTCCAAAGCAGCCCTCATTTTCTGCTCCCATTGGGGAACCGCTACCGGAACAGACGATGTATTGCCAGTTCTCGCAATGTATATCAGCCCTGCAACACCCAGAATCGCAATGACAATCACGTGCCACACGAGGATATTGGATCTGTTGAGCCTAGCCAATGAGGCTATAAGCGATTCATTGCCCCGTCTCGCATACCGCTTCCAATAAGCCACTAACACGAACAACATTGGGAAGATGTGCATTGCCTTAACCCCCAAAAACTGTTCGCCTTTGACCATGAACGCGCGGCTCGTAAGGCATGCGGCAAGCATGAGCCCACCGGCAAGGCATAGCATCGATGCGGTAAGGAATTTGGTTCCTGAAGATCCCAGCCAGTCTTTGCTTGCCAAGAGCGCCCCATCGTCGCAAGTATCGCAATCCCTGGTTTTCCCGGGAATATCAGGGCAGAACAGAACAAAAGCACCGAGCGAGGGAAACGCAATGGCTGCAGCGAGCGCAACAGATTGCCTCGCCAAGAGCGGATATCCCAATCCCCAAAGAGCAGCAAATCCAGCGGCAAACACCGCAACAAGCCCTATGCATATGGCAAACGGCAGATCCCAAATGGCATCAAGCAACACTACACATCCAGCCGCAACACCCAAGACTACCAAAAGCGTCAGAAGAAGCCCAGGATCAAGTTGATCGAATGGTGCAGCCGGGCCAAGCGAAAAGCCTTGGTCCGTGATTGCGCTAACCACTTCTGCCACCAAAGACTGGTTAACCTCGGGGAGACTGCGTTCGTCAATGGGCTTCATCATAGGACGCATGTAGAGCACTCGTATGTTGCGCTCCCGGACAGCCCTGGCATACCTGTCTCTCATCGCAGCTACAGAAAGATCGCGATCGACTTCCGCCCTGCTAATGCTGTGGACTCGCACTGTCTTGTAATCGAGAGCCCGGGCCAGCTGGCGTCCGCCTGCTTGATTCTGGAATTCTATGTCGCCATAAACTGTTCCCAAGCGATCCAGTCCGCACACTGTAGCGGATACAAATCGCGGATAACCCAGGACTTCAGTTCCAGCGAATATGACGCAATCCGGAATAGCACCGACAGCTGACAATGTCATCACAGAGTCTATCCACTTTTCCGACACATTGGGGAAGTTGGAAAATCTAACGACCACACGGAGCCCGGCAGCCTGCACTTGCGCCGTCTTCGACGGGCGGATTCCCAGATTGAGCTTGCGTGCCTCATCGACAGGAAGAGAGACTGCGTATCCCGTTGCATCTCCCGCCCTGATCACGGAGATGGAAGGCCCATCGCACGTACGCAAAGTCAAGCGGTTCGCAAGAAAAGTTGCGGCGTCCACATTGCACGGGATGACAATAGTATCCGAAGGTGAAAAGACCTCCATCTCTGCAACCGCCAACAGGATATCCCTGTACGGGCTTCCGTTCGATCCCAGTGCAAGCGCCTCGGAGCCCCTGATGATCACGATCTCCCCAGCCGTCTCCATCGAGCCTAGGGTATCCTCCTCCAAGGCGACCGAGACAATACCCTCCTCAGCGAGGCCTCGCAGGCAGTCCTCGATATTGATGCCAACGCGGCGACTGTAAAGAGCGATTTCGCTGTAATCCATGCAAAGCTCAACAACACTGTTAGCCTTCTCAACACGATTTCTTTGCCAGGCTATCCAAGCAGATGATACTGAAGCCAACACGATCAGCGCAATCAGCCACCCAATAGACCGAGGTTTCCTGTGGCCCATCACAGACTGCCTCCCTCCGAAGTGCGACCCAGCAGACGGACCATGCCTTCGCCCACTTCAACGCTTTCTAACTCTATGTCAAAGGGGAGATCCGAAAGGTCGATCCCAATAGCTATCCCATCTTCAAACATGTCCACAATAAAAGCTGGAACTTCACTCTTCTCCACAATGAGCTTGTCAACTACGTAGACTAGTTTGACTCCGTCTCCTATGCTAAAATGTCCCTGCGATTCAACGCCCACACTGAAGCCGCCAAGGAAAAGCCGTCCCGCCAATTCTGCGATTCCGGGGTGGAACCGAACACCGAAGGCGCGAAGGTAATCGTCCCTGTGACCTAAGTAGTCATTGACATTGCTCTCATCTATAATGACCTCCAGCTGGGAATTGCCGAGAGCACGAGCCCAGCGGCTAGATCCCGGTTCGAATCTTCCCAGAGGGATTCGAGCATCGGACGAGTCAAGCGAAATTCGCCTGATCACAAAGCCCGAGGACACAGCTTCTTCAATATCAATTGAAAGCCTGTCAAAGTGTCCATATAAGAGTTTCAGAGCAGGCATCGCTCGTGCCGCCACAGAAATCGATTCGGCAGAAGCAAAACCGCTTCTTACTGCGGATTCCACCTTTTTCTCGACATAGAAAGGCACTGCCACCTCTGTGGCGGCCACCAAAAGAAGCATGATGATGGCGATCCGCGGGATTCTCCGGGGGCTGACGCGACGAGCCATGCTACTCACTCCCTGCGTCTCGGTTAGCAGAGGCAGCGCTCAATCTCAGTTGCGCCTCGATGAACTCGTCGATTTCTCCATCCATAACGGCGTCCACATTTCCAGTTTCCAACTCTGTCCTGTGATCCTTGACCATGGTATAGGGCTGGAACACATATGACCTGATCTGGCTTCCCCAGGCTATCTCGTGCTGTTCGCCACGCATGGCGGACAATTCCTTCTCCTTCTCCTCCCTCTGAAGCTCCGCCAGTCGAGCCCTGAGCACCCTCATTGCAGTCTCCTTGTTGCTGTGCTGCGACCGTTCGTTCTGGCACTGAACGACAATGCCTGTGGGAAGGTGCGTAATCCTCACAGCACTGTCTGTCTTGTTGACGTGCTGCCCACCAGCTCCTCCTGAACGATACGTATCTATCTTGAGGTCTGCCGTGTCGATCTCTACGTCCTCTTCAGCCATTTCAGGCACTACGTCGACTGAGGCAAAGGATGTATGCCTACGTGCAGAAGCATCGAACGGAGATATCCGCACCAGCCTGTGGACTCCTTTTTCATTCTTCAGGTATCCATAGGCGTTGTGTCCATGCATGATCAATGTTGCACTCTTTATGCCGGCCTCCTCGCCTGGCAGCAGATCGGCTACCTCAACGGTATAGCCATTGCGTTCAGCCCACCTTGCATACATTCGCATAAGCATTTCGGCCCAGTCCTGGCTCTCAGTGCCCCCAGCGCCCGGATGTATCGACATGATGGCATTTGCAGAATCATGAGGCCCTGAAAGCAGATGGGAAATCTCCACCTTGTCCACTGCTGACTCAAGAGCTTCGATCTCCTCAAAGCACTCCCCTATCGCGTCCTCGTCATCTTCTTCATCTGCAAGTTCAGCCAGTATCTTCAGGTCTTCAAATCTTGAAACGATCGAATCATAAGAGGCAATTTCCGCCTGCAATCTCGATATCTTCTGCATCAGCGACTGCGCTGAATCACGATCTTCCCACACCCCCGGCTCAGCAGCTCGAGCCTCGCATTGAGCAAGGCGCTCCAACTTACCAGGTATGTCAAAGATAGGTCCTCATTTCATCGATTCTCTCGCTAAGCAGCTCTATGGGTTGTTCAAGCTCAGCTCGCATATACTCATCACCCTTATCTGATTTACTTCTGGGCGCCACAGCACTTCTTGTATTTCTTGCCGCTGCCGCATGGGCAGGGATCGTTTCTTCCGATCTTCTTGCCATCTCTTCTCGCCGGCGCTTTGGTTGATGAATCAGTGCCTCTGTTAGTAGATACAGCATACTTCGGGCGACGGAGGCCAGCGGCTGCGGCAGCCGCACCCGTATCCTGAGGCGACGCCGATTCCGACTCGCCCTCAATGCGGATTCGGACTCGGAATACGTACCTCACAAAGTCTTCACCAATGCTCCTCAGTAGATCGTTGAACATCATGTATGATTCCCGCTTATACTCAACAAGGGGATCCAGCTGACCATAGGCCCTAAGCCCTATTCCATCTCGGAGCATGTCCATAGCCTGTAAATGATCCACCCATTTGGAATCTATCAAGTAGAGCATGATAGCACGTTCCAGCTCACGCATGCGTTCGGCGCCTACTGCAGCCTCCTTTTGCTCGTATGCCCGCATGAATATAGTGAGCACGGCTTCGTGAAGCTCTGTCCAGGAATGGAACTCCCGCGCTTCAAGATCGGGCCCGGATCTCACATTGAGTATGCTGGCTATTTCCATGGAAAGCCCTCGCAAGTTCCATTCGCCGTGTCCAAGCTTCTCATCGGCATACGCTCTAACCAAACCTTCCACCATCGTGCCTACGAGCTCTATGGCTTGGTCCCTCAGGTCGGTTCCTTCGAGGATCGCCGCCCTCCTGGCATATATCGCCTCGCGCTGCTTGTTCATGACATCGTCGTATTCGAGAACTTGCCGCCTGATCTCGAAGTTGCGTCCCTCCACCTTCTGTTGAGCGCGCTCGATCGCCTTTGTCAGGGTGGGATGTTCGATCGCCTCATCCTCGGTCCAGCCGAAACGCTCCATCATTCCGGAGATGTAGTCTCCTCCGAAGAGGCGCATCAAGTCGTCCTCGAGAGACACATAGAACCTGGAAGAGCCGGGATCGCCTTGCCTCCCTGATCTCCCGCGCAGCTGATTATCGATTCTACGGCTCTCATGCCGCTCAGTGCCGATTACATGAAGTCCGCCAAGCTCTGGGACGCCCGGTCCCAGTACAATATCGGTTCCGCGTCCCGCCATATTTGTTGCAATAGTAACTGCGCCAGGTTGCCCGGCAAGTTTTATGATCTCGGCTTCCTTTTCGTGATTCTTCGCGTTGAGCACCTGATGGGGGACGCCTCTTTTGGAAAGCATATCCGAAAGCAATTCGGATTTCTCGATTGAGACGGTCCCTACAAGAAGCGGCTGCCCAGTGGCATGCCTCTCGCAAATCTCATCGACCACGGCCTGGAACTTCGCTCGCTCAGTCTTGTAGACCGCATCAGGCAGGTCCTCCCTGATCATGGGCTTCGCAGTAGGTATCTGCACCACCGGCAGATTATATATCTTTATGAACTCATTCTCCTCAGTGACTGCAGTGCCTGTCATGCCTGCCAGCTTTTGGTACATGCGGAAGTAGTTCTGGAAGGTTATTGTCGCCAATGTCTGGCTCTCGCGCTGGACATGAACGTTCTCCTTGGCCTCTATCGCCTGGTGCAGTCCATCGCTGTAACGCCTCCCAAACATGAGCCTTCCCGTGAATTCATCTACGATGATGACTTCGTTGTCCTTGACAATGTAATCTCTATCCCGCCGCATCAAAGCCTTAGCTCTTAAAGCTGCATTCAGATGGTGCGTCAGCTCTATGTTCTCCTCGTCATACAGGTTGCTCACGCCTAGCCATCTTTCCACCCGCGCAACCCCTGATTCAGTGATCGACACCGTTTTGGCTTTCTCGTCCACCGTGTAGTCTTCTTCCTCTTTGAGGCTTTGAGCAATCTTTGCAAAGACGAAGTACTTCTCCGTGGACTCTTCTGCCTGTCCAGAGATGATCAAAGGGGTTCGAGCCTCATCAATGAGGATCGAGTCGACTTCGTCGACTATCGCGTAGTTATGTCCGCGCTGGACACGCCCATCCATCGAAGTAACCATATTGTCACGAAGATAATCGAATCCGAACTCGTTGTTCGTCCCGTAGGTGATATCTGCCATGTAGGCGTCCTTGCGCGCAGTTCCCTGTTGGTCATGGACAATCACTCCTACGGTGAGGCCTAAGGCATTGTATATGGGGCCCATCCATTCAGCGTCGCGACGGGCCAGATAATCGTTGACAGTGACGATGTGCACACCCCGGTCTTCAAGGGCATTGAGGTAGGTTGGCATGGTGGCCACTAGGGTCTTGCCTTCGCCAGTCTTCATCTCGGCAATTTTCCCCTCGTGCAGCACTATGCCGCCCATCACTTGCACATCGTATGGGTAAAGTCCTATGGTTCGCCGGGCGACCTCGCGGACTGTTGCAAAAGCCTCTGGAAGAATCGAGTCCAGTGGCTCCCCTCGCTCTATTCTGCCTTTGAACTCTCCGGTGCGGGCGCGCAGCTGTTCATCTGTGGCCCGCTGGGCCTCGGGGGCGAGAGCCGATACCGCATCTACCCTGGTGCCCAGATCCCTCAGTTCCTTGGCATTCACATCAAATATCCGCTTGAAAAGGTTTAACACCCATGGCCACCTCGCTTGTGTCTTTGCCGACTAAGCAATTATACCACATCACATCTCCCGCCATGTTCTGCTGCAGCAAGCAGTCTGACTCCGCCAGAGACAAGGGAGTGGCCTCCAAGTGTCACCGGCAGCCCGGCCTCAGCAGCCGCCTTCACGAACCGCGCAACGCCATTATCCGCCAACCTATCATAGAGGAAAAGATCGGACGCGAATCTCTCCTCCTGCGACAAGTCCGCCCGCATGTGGAAGAAAAGAACTCGCGTATCGATGAATGCTGCGTCACAGCACCATGCAAGATCAGCGAAGAAAGCCTCCGGTCCAACTGCTTCTATGTGCTTGCCGATGAGGCTCCGCGCGCCCCCAGGCACGTCCCGGCCAAGAGCTCTCATGTTGCGCTCCTCAGAAAACACTCTCAGCCTGCAACGGGTGCAAGTATTCAGGTCCATTGTCGTAGCCGGGGAGACTCGTCCGAAGAGGCCAACCTCGGCAAAATCTCTGCCTAACACCTCCCTGGCCTCGGCAAGACGACTCATGGCAGGCTCTATCGGGCCTGAGCGTATTGCATCGAGTACAGCCGCCTCTTCGGGGGCAAGCTGAGGGATGACCGACGCTAACACCAGCAAATCCGAGGGCGTGTCCACGTCGAAAACCGATCCGACTGAAGGCGGCAACGCCACCAGATCCATTCCGGCGGCACCGGCAATCATAGGCACAGAATTGTCATTCGACGGAAGATTTAGGCGAGCAATAGCATCTGAACTAGCGGTTCCGAACATGTCGGCTGAGAAGAGGTTGTTGGCCACAATGGCCTCAGGGTTATTCTTGACCATTTCCGCAAAGTTCACAATTTCCGGGACAGTCATGAAGAAGCCCGAACCTCCACCCATGTAGACAAATCCCATGGCGGCCCGGGCCTGCAACGCCTGCACAAGCCTTGCTCCGAAATGGTAGTTGTCACAGCAACGGTCGAGCTCAACAGATACTCCGTCGATAGCACCAGCTCGGTCGGCAAGCGCAGGTCCGTCAGTTATCAACACGACATCATCGAATACCCCCGACGACGCCAATTTTCTGCAGAGAGATATCGCCAGCTCCTCTCTGACCCGCTCAACCCATCCGCTGATTTCGCCCTGCCGCCTCCCGCCTTCGAAAACCAGTGCCACCAGTCCGTCCACGATGACCACCCCCGTCACACGCCAAATGACTTCCAAATATATCGGGGGCGATGCAATATGCACCGCCCCGCTACGCAGGATCCCCGCGCGGTTTAGAATTCGGGTTCTATCAAACCGTAGTTCCCGTCTTTGCGCTTGTAGACCACATTCACATCTTCAGTGGAGTCATCCATGAAAACGAAAAAGTCGTGCCCCAAGAGTTCCATCTGCATAATGGCCTCTTCAACCGACATGGGTTTCATCGCAAATCTCTTAACCCTGACTACTTTGAGCTCGGAGGGTTCAGACGCATCCGCAGCAGCCCCATGACCGACAGCGGATTCCACCAGCCTATTGCCATCCTGCCTTAGCTTCCTATTTATTCTAGTCTTGTGCTTTCTTATCTGCCTTTCAATCTTGTCCACAGCGCCATCAATCGATGCATACATGTCACCGGTTCGTTCTTCACCACGGAGCAGCAGACCATCGACTTGAATCGTTACGTCCGCTGTGTGAATGCCTCGTTCAACTGCCATGGTAACCTGAGCATCCACAATCTCGCGCTCGAAGTACTTCTGGAGCTTATCAACCTTCTTCTCGGCATAGGCCCGTAGAGCATCTGTGACAGCAATATTGCGACCTACAACTGTGATCTCCATTCATACCAGCCCCTTCCGAACTAGTTGTGGCGCACATCGGCTGCTTCAGTACTTCACCCTTTGTGGGAAAAATCCTGCGGCAGTCGGAAAAATGCGTGTCCTTCCAATGCAGACGTTCAGCCGTGACAGCACTCGAAGCTCTCACGCCTCGTGGCCGCGTCGCTGGCTCACTTCTCGGGAAACGAATTTGGTAACCTCCCCAACTACTAGCATGATCAAAGCCAATGCCAGAGAGTTAACGAGCTTTTCCCCGTGCACATCCACAAGATCAAAGAAGCCGCGGATGGGCGCCATGTACACGACTGCCAACTGTAGTATGGCTGATGCAACAAAAGCCATGACTAGCCGCCTGTTGGTAAACATCCCCACTTTGAACAACGAATCAAGCTCCGATCTGAAATTGAAGGCGTGAACTAGCTGGCAGAAACTCATAGTAAGAAGACACATAGTCCGAGCCTCCGCGAGACTTGCCGCAGACGTATCGAGCGGTCCGGGCCATCCAAGCCCCATAGCAAACGACGACAGGCCCAGCAACGCTACTGATATCCCATACACAACTAGCCTGCTGACGGCCGCGTGCCCCAGAACATCATCGTTTCCTCTGCGAGGCTTTCTCCTCATCAAATCAGGAGCCGGAGGATCAACTCCAAGAGCCAGCGCTGGCAGACCGTCTGTCACCAAGTTGAGCCAGAGTATCTGAATAGGCAACAGTGGCCTGGGAAGCCCGAGCATGATAGCTGCAAATATTACTATAATCTCTCCCACGTTGCACGATACCAGATACTGCACCGACTTTTTTATGTTATCAAAGACCACCCGACCCTCGCGAACCGCAGTCACTATCGTGGCGAAGTTGTCGTCTGTGATTATCATGTCAGCCGCGCTCTTTGCGACATCTGTGCCTGTAATACCCATAGCCACGCCAATATCGGCACGTTTCAAGGCTGGAGCGTCATTGACTCCGTCACCGGTCATCGCTACGATATGTCCCTTGCGTTTCCATGCGTCAACAATGCGAACCTTGTGTTCAGGCGCAACCCTGGCGTAAACCCTGACTCGGTCTACGGCATCGTCTAATTCCTCATTAGACATCTGCGAAAGCTCGGCGCCGGTGATAGCGATTGTGTCAGGCGTCATGATCCCCACGTCTCTTGCCACCGCAACTGCCGTCACCTTATGATCCCCGGTGATCATGACCGGCGTTATCCCGGCATCAAAGCATTCTTGAACAGCGGTTTTTGCTTCAGCCCGAGGCGG
>DUWJ01000008.1 GCA_012842765.1 Bacillota bacterium
AGGATGAGCTTCACCCCAGATTCCATGACAAATGCCACAATCAGCCGTATCCTGTCGGCTCTTCCGATTGCCGCCTCCAAACGTGGCAATAGGTGATCATCCAGACCAGTTATGGCATTGATCACAAAACCCACCTCACAACAGACTCAAGCACACTCCATGAGTCGAATAGCTGCATCCACCTGTCTATAGATTATCGCGCAAGAAAGCCAGCATGGACTCGAGTGACTCCCTAACCCGCGCGTCCCCCATCTGGCGGTCGAAGGAGTGCCCTAGGCCAGGAAGGGTTATCAGCTCGTTTTTTACTCCCGCATGAGTCAGTGCATTGGCCATTTTTACGGACTCCGTGCAATCCACATCTTTGTCTTCCTCGCCATGCATCAACAGTGTAGGGGGGTAATCCGACCTTACATTGTGCATGGGCGAGTATTCCTTCAGGACTCTGTCATCTCGGTTGAGGCCAACCACTTCGCGCATCCAGATACCCTGTTGGCGGCAGTAGATATAGAACGGCAAACGTTCTTCACCGCTTCCGGATATAACATTGCTTCCTATGCATTCATATGCCCGTTTCTTCGAAACTTCGGGCATTGACAGATGATACCCACTTGGCTTATTCCCCCACTCAGTGAGAAGATCGCCAAATCCAAAGTACGAAACGACAGCTTTCGGCTTTCGGACAAGGGTCCCGCTGAGCAACGCAAGATACGCGCCTGCCGACCTGCCGAATACAGCGACTCGGTAAGGGTCGATGCCAAAGAGCCTGGGGCAGTCATCCAATACCCAGCTCAGAGCGTCGCACACATCTTCAACAATGGACGGCAGCTTTGTTTGGGGGGCAAGACGGTGGTCTATGGATATCACAGTATACCCCTGACCCACAAAGGCAGAGATTTGCTCCGGCACAACCCGCTTCCGCGATCCCCATATCAAACCCCCGCCATGTATGTACACTACAGCGGGAGAGCTTGGAATGGATGAACCATAGACATCAGCACATATGCTGCATCCGTCAACGCGTTTGTATTCCACGGTCTGGACATGCATTCCAAACGAAACCTCCCTCATCTTGAGCCATCAGTCTACATTCTCGCCTACCCGTCCCACTCCGCAACCATGAACTTCACATACACCGCTCCCGGCCGAAGCAAGGCTTATGTAAAACCTGTAACAACCACACAAGGCTGCACAATACTGAGCATCCTAGTGGTTGCGCTACAACCTCAATCCGCCCACTTGCGCAAAGCGTAAGATGGGGCCGCTAGCCTGCGGGAGAATCTGAACAGTCTTTGCTACATAGCCCACTGCAGCTCCACAGTCCCTAGGCATACATACTCCACGGTGTTCTCAATTCCTTTACTAACGCCCGAATATCGAAACTGCCTTCCTGACACGTTCAGCATTGAACCAGTGCCGGATGTCGAAATATACTGGGATGTGGTAGCATGTTCTCGGAGGTGCCAGTTGATGCCTTATGTGGGGCTCGCAGTAGGAACTGGCCTATTGCTCATCGCCGTCAGGCACAAAGTAAATGTGGGACTTGCAGCCACAATAGCCGCGCTGGTCGTTACAGCTATGAGCGGCAACGGAATCGCCATGCTTGCTGGAGCATTGCACGATACATTTATTGATCCGAACGGCCTCACCTTGCTTGTTTCCATCGCCCTCATCACCATGTTAGGGAGTGTAATGAGAACCTCGGGAGCAACCGACGCCTTGGCACAGGGAATAAGAAGCCTAGTCAAAGATGATCGCTGGGTTGTCTTCCTCATCCCTTCACTTATGGGCTTCCTCAGCGTTCCAGGGGCTGCAGTCTTCTCCGCGCCAGTCATCGATTCTGTTGGAGATGCCTTGGACATGAGCCGAGAACAGAAAGTGACTGCCAACATCATGTTCAGACATGCATGGTATTACATCTATCCCCTCTCCACAACCCTTATCCTCACCCAACAAGTCTCGGGCGTGCCATATAGCGCCTTCGCATTGCCAGGCTCCATTGCCTGCATAATAGTAATTCTATCCACAGCCAAGCTGGTGTTCCCGCAGGAAGCACCGCCAATGGAGCCTTCGGGTACACACTCAAGAACCGCCTTTGGCTTAGACGCTCAATCCAGGCTGCCGAGCGCAGTAATATCCCGGGCCCGTACAACATTCCCGATGATCCTGATATCTATGGCTCCGATCATCGTAGTTCTGCTTTTCGCCCTGGCAACCCCAGTCAGTTTCCCGCTGGCTGTAGCATTTAGCGTGGCAACAGGAGTCTTTGTGGTGCAACCGGGCAAACCCTACTGGCAAGAGGTAAACAGAAGATTTAGGGAAGGCGTAGTGCGCGGCATCGATTGGCCCGTAGTTGCGACAGTGGCAGGCACCGTTCTTTTGGGCAAAACAGTGGCCAACTCGCCAGCCCTAGATATAGCAAGTGCCAGCATGCAGACAAGCCCGGCATCCCTGCTCTTGTTCGGGATCGCCGTGCCCATTGCAGCTGCCTTCGTGCTAGGCTCACATACCGCCGCCGTAGCCATCACAGCCCCCCTTCTCCTGCCCCTAATCGCAGACCTGCCGACTCCCTTCGGCTTCGTCGTCGCCCTCTTCATGTCATCGTTTTCAGGGTATCTCGTCTCCCCCGCACATGTCTGTTTAACCGCTACAACACAATATCTCGGGGCTGACTTGGGGGAAAGCTGGCGACTATTAATAATACCGAGCGGTCTCAGCCTTCTATTCACCCTTGCGTATTGGGGATGGAATGCGCTTTTCAACCTCATGTAGGCTCCTCTGTTCCTTACCACTCCACTGCCCCACAGGTTGCGCACCCCTTCGCTCTAGAACACTCTCACATGCTCAACCGGGCCATAGGTTTCTCTCGCAAAACCATATCTACCAAGTCACTCCCAGGCTGAATTGATCCGGATAAGTCCACCTCAATGTGATACCATTACCAACGTCATACCTGACAGATGTCTGCTGCTCAACCTTATGGTCGAATCTGAGTTTGCGCAATTCAAAAACCATCCTGCCAGAAAAAAGTTCCGACCTGGTCGAAAAGGTGCCGCATGGTGATAATGAAGATGCCCTATCGGCAACTATCCCCGCCCCAATCCAGATCCTCGTGTTGAAAGTACGGAACACATCGATCTCACACAGAAAATCGCTAGATCCCTTCCCGAGCTCTAACTGCAGCACCAAGCTCGGAGCAGGCGATAGGGTACACCCAACCCCGGCTGACGAAAGAGACAAGCTGTGTGGTTCCCTTTCGGCACGCAGAGTGTTGACTGTGTCAATGCCCAACACATCGCTGTACAGAGTCTGCAGCCAGATGCTATCAGGCACAGGATCGAGGTTGATGTCAGGGCCCACAAGTAGCACCGGCACTGTGCAGTCAGACGCTGCAACACCTTTGTGACGGGCAACAAATCCGCTTGCGTTAGGCATCCCTTTCGGAGGATTAGTCACTACAACCACGTCTCCACTGTAGTCACCCTGCATGTATCTGACAATCTGGACTGG
>DUWJ01000382.1 GCA_012842765.1 Bacillota bacterium
GTTGCGCTGCAGACTCTCAACGGCGTACTTGTATATCAGCTCGGCGACGACCCGCGCCCTTACAAAGGTTATCGTGGGAACTTTCGACTCAATCAGTTTCACCATGATCCGCTCAGCCTCTGAATTGGAACTTCGCCGCTGAATTGTGTTTTCCAGCCGCGGCGGATTCCAAAACACGAACTTCCGCGGCCCCCTTGGTGCCCCATCATTGTCGATCACCACAACATCCTTGCCGGAGATCGCGCCTGCGAGCTCGCCGGGGTTGGCTATAGTCGCAGAACAGCATATAAACGTAGGATCAGACCCGTAATGAGCGCACACTCTGCGAAGCCTATGCACTACATTGGCCACGTTGGATCCAAACACGCCCCTGTATGCATGAATCTCGTCTATGACCACATATCGCAGGCCCGCAAAGAACCGACGCCAACTTGGATGGGACGGAAGAATGCCTTGATGCAGCATGTCGGGGTTTGTGAGGATCACGTTGGCATTCTCCCGCAGTTTGCGCCTTGTAGAATCCGGAGTGTCGCCATCATATGTTCCCGACCTGATGGGAAGATCGGGTTCAAGCTCTACAAAGCGCACAAGCCCCCTCTGCTGGTCCTGCGCCAAGGCTTTGGTGGGAAAGATGTACAGGGCTGTTGCGCTGCTATCTGCCATAAGAGCCTCTATGACCGGGATATTGTAGCAAAGAGTCTTCCCGCTTGCTGTAGACGTGACCACTACTATGTCCTGTTTCGCCCTGGCGCGGGAGACTGCCTCAGCCTGATGGGTATAAAGCTCCGATATGCCCATCTCCTTCAGGCTGGAGGATATGGGAGGTGCAACAGGCGGCGACAACTGAGCATAGCGAGCCTCCCTCGGCGGAATGGTCTCTACGTGCACCACCTGATCTCTATAGTCATACTCGGACATCAGTGAGTTGATAAACTTGCTTGCGTCCAAAGCCTGTCCCTCCATATCCCACGCATAGCCGGCCGTCGAATTCTGCACGTTCGTCAGCGGGCTATATAGCACCATTCAGATGCCTGGAAGTATCACGCCCAGGCCTTGCGTGTAACCTGTTCTGCAGGCGATAGTATTCTTCTTCTACATCAGCCCCGATTCCTCCAGCTCGCTTTTAACACGCAGATTTCAGAGTATATGCGCCATTGCAAAGGACATCAGAGCCACCGTCCGATTCGCGGGCATACCGGACCTGCAATAGGCTGAGGGCCTCTTCCCCTTCTTCGATGCATTGATGTATTGCATCGTCGGGGCATCGAGGCCCTCAGCGGCGGACGTGCGCTTCTACCGTCTGGTGGGGATATAGACCTTCTGCCCAGGAGTAACCTCCTCAGTAACTGACATTCCATTTGCAGCCGCTATACGGTCTGGAGGAACCCCGTATCTCCTTGCTATCCGGGCAAGGGTATCTCCGGGTCCAACCACGTAGAAAGTCATCGCGTAAGGATCAAGGGTCACAGGACTAATGGTCTCGGCCGAAGTCACCACTTGCAGTTCGACAGGTCGATAAACTTCCACGTCTACACGGAGCGAGCCCTCCACATCCAACCTGTTTGGCGCCGATTTTCCCACTACCACGGTGTGTGTCGCGGACCTTGGCTCCGCCCTGTCTCCCGCTCTGACCCCCGGAACTTCCGCAGAATCCGAAAACTCTATGGGGATATCGAGCGCGAAGTTGATCGGGAATTGTCCCTCTTCATCCTCGTCCACGTCGCTCAAGATTGCCCTGGCAGTGAGAAGTCCCCTCAGCGAAACCTCATCATCGGTGGTCTCTATATCGGACAGCCCCAGTAATCCGATGCTGCCTTCAACATCCTCCATTCCGGTGAACGAATATCGCCTCATGAGCGCTTGAAGCGCAACCGAATCGTGCAGATCTAGATCGATCATGCCCTCTCCCACAAGCTTCTCCACTGTAATCCCCGCCGTATCGATATCCACTATCTCCTGGGTTTCAGAGTCGATGTCAACGATGACCGACAGACGCTCTGATGAGACCAAGTCCACGTCTACATCGAGGATGCCATCGATACTCACTTCAGCATCGGAAAGGAGGATCGCGGAAACATGGGAGAGCGCCAGCTGGGTTAGGGCAGTCATTCCCTTCTCAGCAGCGGGAACATCAAAAGACGCATGTATGGGGACGCGCTCAAATCGGAGTATGTTGAGAGCCGGAACCCCTCTGACAACGGTCGAAGCAATTTCCACAGAAATCTCAGCGTCAAGAGTTACCTTCCCGTCTCCAACCTGTATCCCGATTACTCTGGCAGTTCCTGCCGCGCCACATGCCGATTCGCTCCCCAGGCAAGCCGCTTTTTCATCTGGGATACTAAGGATCTCGGAAAACTCGACCTTCTCCGAAAACGACTCATGTATGCTGGTTACATTTATCTCTTCGGAATGGACAGATATGCGTGACCCGCCTGTAGCCTCTGCGGACACAGCGGCCTCAACAACCTCGTCCCGCAAAGCTCTTGCTGAGGCCATGATAGTGGCAGCCAGGAGGAGCCCGCGTGTGCCGGTGGTTTCCACCTCCAACTGCGATAGGGTGAGATCCACTTTAACCCTGTCCGAGACGGTGGCGCCCGGCGCCGGTATCACCGCTTCAAACCTCGGCTCGGACATGACGGCCTTCCCGACAAAATCCGGGGCGCCTTTGGCCACATAGAACACGGTGGATTGCACGTAGCCTGTGACTTTGATCTGCCCGTCCATGGGTTCCACTGAGGCCACAATCGGCACGCCCTGGGCCCACAGGATCGAATGGGCAGAATCATCAGATATGTCCGGATGGTCCTGAAGTAATGCTACAGATCGCTGTAGGCTGATCTCAGCCATGCCTTGCGCAGCTACCCTCGTAATCGAGAGCTGCCTGTGCTCGAGCTGAATTCCCACTTCTTCCTCCCCCCTGGCGATGGCGGGTCAGTCCGCCCTCTGCCAGAGTATATGCTACATGTCACATGATAATGAACCTCCGGCACACCTCATCAAGGACTTGCTCCCTGGCATCCCGGGCGCCCTTGAAAACGACGCCCAGTATGTTAAGCCTGTTGACTGCGTGCAGTTTTTTCCCGAGGCTCTCTGCATCCTCCTGCCATATGCGCCTCACAACGCCTCGAGCGCGGTAGGATAGATACGGGACCCGGCTAAACTCATCCCTTCCGCCTCTCACTACGTGTCTGGCCATGAACGCCCTTAGCTCCTCTTGGCTCATGGGCACATGTCCGTCCGGTTCCTGCCGATATGCCCGAAGCTCCAGCACAGCCGCCAGTTTCCATCTGGGGACATGCCTACATGCCAACACAATACTGTCCCAAAATGCAGATCGGTCCGCAATATCGAGCAATACCAGATCTGCGAGGGAACCGAGCAGCTCTACATCGTATCCATTAGGCCACGGCAAACGCCTTTCGGGTGCAAAAGAGCCCTGAAAATTGACTTGGCCATCGGCCTGCCAAAACGGCGCAGGGATGATTACCGCAAGCTTCATCCCTAGCCTGTGGCATTCCCGCGAAAGGCAACGAACAAACCGCGAATACATGGAACACTCATCGTCGCCGAGCCCAGGGAGGTTTACGGCTACCCCCACCGCACCCGATGCGGCTGCTTCCCTGGCAATGGAGCAAGTCGTGGAAACCATGGCCGCCCGGCCGCTTCTGAGCAATGCCAAGGTTCCACAGTTGATATCAGCGGGGCCCGAAAGCATGGCAAAGAACTGAGTGCCCCCGGGGCGCCGCACCGTCTTCGCGGCGGCTGCAGACTCACGGGCTCCGGGTAGAAACTGAACGGATGATCCTACGGGCGATCCATGATCTGCGTGCCTTTCTTTGGCAACTGGAATAGCTAAAGGCTCTGCCCCCTGCTTCCTCCCGCGCAAAGACCTGGATACCCTGATAGAGTCCACGCGGCCATTTTCTCGTTCGGTAAGGCCCACCGCGAGCGGCGAAGGACTCATAACCGAGCGCACCTCGCCGGTGTCGGCGATGGCGAACATGGGGAATAGGGCAAAAGTCCACGGCAGTTCGAAAGTGATGTCCAGATCCACAGTGCCCCCCTCGGCACCAGCCAAAGGATACATGAACGCGCCTACAGCTCGTTTGTGAACCATGAGCCTTTCGCCTGGAAACACATCTTCATAGCGTTTGCGCCGGTTGCCCTCTACCAAAGCCTCAACGGTGGTTCCCAGAGCTCGAGCTACACCCGATAGGGACTGGCCTTCTACAGCCCTCACCGTAACCCGGCATGAAGGCAAATCCTGGCTGAGCAGCCTTTTAATCTCGGGCCCCAGGACGCCGTCGGCCACGAGCCTGTAGGCTGCCTGGCATTGGCGCACCGCGTCCCTGGTAAAGGGCCCATACTTTCCGTCGCAGGGGCCGGGGTCAAATCCCAGGCACGTCAGCCTGGCTTGAACCTTTGTGGTGCTCATGCGAGGAAAAAGTGGTTGCCATATATCCATGGCACGTATCTCCCATAAACGCGACGCTTGACTTCGACACGATATACTCCAGGCGATTCCAATGCCGCCTCGAGGTCCACGCCCTTTTCTTCCAAAATCACATCGCTGTTATGGATGATGCGGATCAGCCCCGGCTCTGGCGCATGCACATTGAGGCAAGCTCCACGAGAAAGGCACGCCCTCCCGCCCATCTGAACAGCATTGTCGCCGCACACTACCTCACATTTGAATCCGCTGGCCTTCGCCACCTTGTCCGCCCCCACGAAGCAACGGCCTGCCCGAAGCGCCTCATACACTAGGGCGATGTCGTGCGCAGCGTCATAGTTGAAGGCCTCTTTTGCTAGAATGTACGTGCAGACCGTTTTGAAATCATCAGAGTAGCGGCTGAGCAATCCATGGCTATCAGTTCCTCCTATCCCGATGATCCTCCGAGATTGGCTAAGGCTGTAGCGGTCCCATGTATCAAGGACGTCCTGTATTGGTCCGGCTTTTGCGGCCTTTGGAAACAGAACGTAGAAAATGAGCTCAAAGATGTTCTTTGCTTTTCCCGTAATGTCATAGGTGTGGTTCCATATCTCGATTCCGTCAAACGGGCCTGCGTCCCAATCCGTCCACGGGTACTCTAAATACTCGCCCTTCACGACAGCACCGCCCGTAGGATGGGCAATGATGCCGATACCCCCCGCTTTCCGAACTGCTGCAATGTTCTTAGCCGGGTCATCGGATGGATCAATGGCGCAGGGGATATCAAGGGCCAGGTAATGGTCGGCTTTTGTCTTGGGAGTAATTTCCTCGCCAACGACGAGGAGGCAACAGTCATGCCACCCTTCGTATCCCCTGAGCTTTGCTTCTATAGTGTTATGGTCGGTAAGAATCAGGAAGTCGACATCGGCATGATTTGCCTCCAGCATGATCTGGTCGATGTCGCCGCGTCCATCCGAAAAAGTGCTATGGACGTGGATTACGCCACGATATTCGTGGGTCACCTCAATCGCTCCTCTGCAGCAGACTCGCTGTATACCGCAGACTATCTATATTCCACAGGAGCGATTTCCGTGAAAAAAGAGCAAACCTCCTTCCATAAATACACGGAAAGGAGGTTATCATTGAAACCGGCACGCCCCTACCGGAGCGGAGACACCAACAGGTGAGCCGGCATGCGCGTTTTCTGCCCTTATCAGGACATGTGCAGCATTCTTGCGTTCAAACGTCAGCCTAGACGTGATCAGCAAAGGCAGTTATGATCCTGCACACCCTATCCTGGTTTCCATGCCCTTGTTCTTAACCCTTACTTCGACGGTAGATGTGAGCACATCAGCGTAAGTATATGATACCCGTTTCACGCTCCGCGGGTCCTCATCTATACGCACAACGAAAACCCTAGGATAAGTTTGTTCCAATACGCCTTCGGCCTCAAGGATTTTTTTGCGGCCCTGGTTCGCGCGAAGCTTAACAGGCTTGCCTACAAAAGAATCAAGATCTTCTCTGATCCTGTCCAGGACATTATTGCCCGCCAACGCCTTCACCTTCCTTTCAAGCCTCAGCTTTTGTCATTCTATCACGGATGAGGTATAAAGTCAAGTAAAGTGAAATAGTATATCAAACGGCTTGGCTTAATGTCAAGGTCCGTTTTGTGGCTACGAAATTGAACGTAGCTGGAAATCAGTATTATAAAGCTGTTGGGGCTGCAATGGGACATGCCGGCGATCAGGGGCGCAGTTGCCAAAACCTCTCTTACCCCGAGCTCGAAAAAGATGCTGCGAAGTTTATCCGCTACTAAGAGCGGTTTGGCTCAGCTCCCTGTTGCACCTGTCCTCGCTGTTCCGATACGTCCAAGTTCGTTGCGCAGAGCATCTCTGTAAATTACACCCTTGCCTTTCTCGAGCATGTAAAGCCCTTTGCTTTGGCGTCGGCGGGCACAAGGTAAAGATGATGCCGATTCCGTGAGGCCTTGCATGGATGTACACCCGTTGGGTAGCGGGACTTCTTCCAGTCAGTCGACTCAACAGACTTGCCGGGCGAACAAGCAAGCTCCAGACATAGATTTTCTCTGGAGCTTCCTCATGCGCTGCCTGACTCACATCAGTCAACGTTAGATTCCTCTGGCTATTCCGTGCAAACGTCAAGGCATGTAGTTTCTAGCTGATTGATTGTCCCTGTTCGCGCCTGCCCCAAAAACCCCCATGGGCGTCTTGGGCATGCTCGTGCGCATTTTCCCCCTAGTCTGAATCCCACCCACGCCAGGCCGCTTGGTTATTGTATTCTCTATGGCCTCTTCTATCCTGATGATCTCCTCCACAGGCGTGTTCACCACTTTCTCCGCCAATAGGACTGGATCGAGGCAGTGGATCAACACCCTCCCGGGTGAACTTGCGAAGTTGGCACCCGCCTCCATCAAGGCCTCATAAAACGACTGGCATGCCCCTGCAATGATCACAAGGCCGTCTTTGTCCATCTCGTGTTGTCTGGCCACACGAACTGCGTTCACGTATGCTTCCGAATTCCAGTAACTGCTCATTGAAGCGCGATCAGAATTCTTTTTTTTAAGAGCATCGTGGCCAGTAAGAACCAGCACATCAGGTGAATGCTCATCGAGCAATGGACCAACGGCCGCAGTCTGATCTTGAGGGGGAACATGTTCTCCCACGACAGGAACTCCTAGTTCCTTATAGTATTTCATGCAATCTCTGAGGTAATCGGCATCCCCATCTATATGAAGCACCCTGCCCGGAAGGTCAAAGATATCCTCGGCCAAAGCAGCTGCCCCTCTCGATCGCCTGCGTTCCTTCTTGTATCTCGCCTGTTCCTCGGTTATCCTCCGCACACGCACCGTTCTGAGATGTTCTGCCGATTCACGCATCACCTTCCGCTTGAAATCGAGTAATTGACGTTCTTCTACAATAGACAAATCCGATATTGGAGCGTCTGCAAGGAGGCGCATATTCAACCCTTTCAGGGTTGCGGTTGCATCGCCCACGGCATATGAGTCAACCCGAATTACCTGAAAGAAGACGTCGCCCCCGTATGACTTCCGGGTGACTATGTCGCCTTCTCGAATTCTGTTTCTGTTAGCCAAGGGCCCTTCCCTCCTTTTCCAGGAACTGATCGGATCTTCGCTACGGGCCTCGCCCGTCGCAAAAAGCGGGCCATAAGCGTAACCTGTTTGAACAACGATCTTCAGTTCCCGTTCAGGATATGTGGGATAAGGTTAAGGAGAAACGTGCCGAGATGCACAGAGTTTAGCGCTTGCACGCATACAATCCCCAGGCATAATCGAAGGTTTTGGAGAACATGGAAGAGCGCTGATACAGCCTTGGCTGTTCAGAGAGTGTGCCAAAACATGGGGACATGGACGCGGATCGGAAAGCAGCCTACCGGGTGTGCTTGTCGGCCACCTTCGAGGCACCATAGGAATCTGGCTTTATACGGGCGGAAAACCCGGTTCCGCTGATCATCCCGACTATGTCGCGGATAAGCTCCTTCGTCTTGCCATTAACGCCAACATCCAAATGTATCTCGATGTTGACATCGGCATATCCGTTTTCCGCAAGCTTGTGGGCAACCTGGCTGGCAAGGTCGAGGCTCTTTGACGCCTCATAAAAGATTCGCTGTCTGAGGCCTGTGCCAATAGTCTCGTGCTCGCGACAGTAGTAATAGCGGGCCCCACGTCCGACCCTGTGGATCACTATCGCGCTGACAAAGCAGGTGTCACCGTTCACCTGGGAATCCGTTCCAATGATCAGCTTGTATTCTTCATCCGGCATGTCATGGACAAACGCCATGATGTCATCGAATGTCTCTTCGAATGTAAGGCGTCCTTTAGTAGGACTTATGAAGTATTTCAACCGTTTTCACCTGCCCTGTATGCGACGTATGCACGCGATATCGCCGCAAATTCCTCTAAGGAGAGGGTCTCTGCACGCCTTCCTCCATCAACAGACGCGCATGAAAGGACTTCTTCAACAGCATCTCTGTCTCCTGCAAACAAATGGGACGCAAGCAGTGCATTCCTGAGAGTTTTACGGCGTTTGCCATACCCCGCGCTCACGATGGAGAACATCATGTCCGCATCTGCCTCAACAGGAGGCGCCGACCTCATAGTCATCTGGACCACAGCAGAGCGAACCGAGGGGGGCGGATCGAACGCTGTTGGAGGCACTTCAAA
>DUWJ01000383.1 GCA_012842765.1 Bacillota bacterium
CCACCTTCAGTGAAATCATATTCCCGAAGTACCTGGTAGATAGCAAATTCAGCCGATGCCTTTTCACCTTCGCCCAATGTTATGTTCATCGCTGACGGAGTCAGCTCGTAAAGGGAAGGCACAGAGCTCCGATCTATAGTTACCCTGTAGTCCCCTGGGGGGAGATGGTCGATAGCAAACCGGCCCTCAAAGTCAAGCGGAACCACGTACCGCCTAGCTCCGGATACTTCCACCAGCAGCCCTGACAGCAGCTTGGGCGCACTTTGAGTCGATATCCCATCTGCAATACGCCATATCATTTCATCAGGCACTACACAGCTTCCCTCGTCAGAAGAGAATCTGACAATACCTTCGATCCTTCCCGACCTGGCAACAGTTAATTGCACTGTGGATTCGGTGTTCCGTTCCACCTTCACACTGACGGCGGACGAGGGCATCACTAGATACTCGGGGCCCAGTTCACGCACGCTAACCGATACATACTGCTCGCCTTCGACCACCGCAGGGAATCTGAAATTACCCGATGAATCCGTTACGGTTGAAAACCCTCCCGCGTTCACTATAATACCCGGCATACCCTTACCGTCCACGCCCACAACCTTTCCCGATATCTCCCCCACGTCTGAGCGGCGGGCCAGGGGAATATCGAAGAAGGCTGTCTGGCCAACCTTCACTCCCAAGTCACGCACCCCGCCGTCCACTATCTTGCAGGATGCATCGATCGATAGGGCCGCCCAATCAGATGGCTTGTACGTCGCTCCTGCAGATACAGTCAAGCCGCTCTGCCTTATAGTGCCTGCGCGAAAACCGCCCCTCATCTCCAGCCCGGGCACAACTTGATATGAAGCGTCTGCACCCAAGCCAACACTTACCGAAGCGCCTTGGCTCAACGGCATACTCGCACTCAGGCAGGAGGTCCACTTCCACCTGCTTTCAATCAACTGCTTCTTGAGAGCATATGCCACGGTCCAACTTCCGGGGTTTCCCAACATGCCGGAGCAGTTCTGCACAGAAATCTCCTCCTTGAGAGAGGCATTGCTGCTATCGAAGACGTTGAGAGAGACTGAGGCCTGTCTAGACCTGCCGAGATCATCCGAACCGTCGTCCCATTTCGCCGTATCGGAGTATTTCAATCCTAGTTCAGTCGAATCCAACTTCCATACGGCATTAGCTTCCAATTTGCGGCTATGCAATTCCCCATCATCATGCTTTTGCAGCAGAAGGGTGCCTGATACGGGCAGCTTTGAGAGACTTTTGAGTTTCAACGACATGTCAATCCCGGGATTGTCTATTGCGGTGTAGCCACGATCCGCATTCTGAACGGTCACAACTGCCTCAACCGGGCCAAGTTTTGACCTGCCGCTTGCACGCAGCGCTTGTGCGCCAGAACTCGACCCATTAGCCAGCATTCCATACTCACAATCGATTTCGACGCCAGGTATCCTGTGCACACCTTTTACTGTGAGAATGTTCGTCGCGGGCTCTACTTGTGTCAAAAGCTGAAGGGAAAGCGAAGACCCGTTGCTAGAAGTCGCGGCAGCCCTAAGCCCCACCTTAGGAGAGCCAGCGCCATCGTGAGTATAGAGCTCGAGTCCCGCCCTTTCCTGACTGATTTGCACGCCTATGCCTCGCGCCTTGGCCTGCCATTCGGTCAGCGGGGACAGGCCGAACCTGCCGTCACCTAATATCAGACGCATTCCAGGAGC
>DUWJ01000384.1 GCA_012842765.1 Bacillota bacterium
CCGAAGGAGCGGTACCGTTGTAAAGCAGGACGGTGTATGATAGAATCAGTTGGAGTCGGAGCGATGGGAGGTTGCTGCGTTGGAGACGCTTTTGATTGTTCTTGAGTTTATCTTGTCAATACTCCTTATTGTGGTCGTTATTCTCCAGCAGAGCAAGGGAGAAGGGCTTGGGGCCATAGGCGGTGGAGGGCAGCTGTTTTTCGGCAAAAGCAAGGCTGCGGAGGCCTTCCTCGACAAAGCAACCACCTGGCTTGCAATAGGGTTTCTGATCGTCTCATTTCTGTTTGTTTTCGTTTAACCCTGGCAATCAGGGGGGCAATGTTATAGGCTGAAACAGTAGCCTCGCACTTGAGTCCGGGTGCGAGGTTTTCCCGTATTTGCAGGGCCAGGCCGCGGGGGCAGTGATGGGAGTGGCGGATTTGACAAGAGATGAAGCGTTGTGCGTGGTAAAAGCAAATGTGCGAAATGGCAATCTGGTTAAGCACATGATAGCCTGTGGTGCGTGCATGAAGGCGCTTGCTTCGAGGTTCGGCGAAGACGAGGCCAAATGGGAGCTGGCGGGGCTTCTCCACGACATCGACTATGATAGTGCTGGGTCAGATCCATCACGTCATTCGTTGGAAGGAGCGGAGGTGCTAGATGGAATGGGCGTTGATCCTGATGTGGTCTATGCAGTGAAGGTCCATAACGACTACCACGGACTGCCCAGGAAAGCACCGATGGATCGCGCCCTGTACGCAGTTGATCCGCTCACTGGCTTGATTGTTGCATCTGCGCTGATTCATCCTTCCAGGAAACTGGCGGCCATAGATACTGATTTCGTTATCAACCGTTATCGTGAGAAAGGATTTGCCAAAGGTGCGCGGCGGGACCAGATTGCCTGTTGCGATGAGCTGGGAATGGATTTGCGGGAATTCATAGGAGTCTGCCTGGGCGCAATGTGCGATTGCGCAGATGAGTTGGGACTGTAATGGAAGTCTTCCGTATACTGAGGGGAGGTGTGTCCGCTGGCTGAAAAGGGATCATCTGTGAAGCTGGTTGCAACTAACAGAAAAGCGAGGCACGAGTACTTTATCGAGGAGACGTATGAAGCCGGGATCGCGCTTACAGGAACCGAGATTCAGAGCGTTAGGCAGGGAAGGGTCAGCCTGGCGGATGCGTACGCTGAGGTGCGCAATGGCGAAGTGTTCTTGATCAATGCGCACATTGCCGAATACGACTTTGGGAACAGGTTCAACCATGATCCGCGTAGACCTCGCAAGCTTCTTCTCCATAAGAAGGAGATAATGCGGCTCGACTCTCGCGTTCGCGAGCGGGGATACACCATTGTTCCGCTGAAGATGTATATTGTTCGTGGCTATGCCAAGGTCGAGATCGCGCTCGCAAAAGGGAAGAAGACCTGGGACAAGCGACGGGATATTGCAGAGCGAGATGCTAGACGTGAAATGGATAGGGCTGCCAAGGCGAGACGTTAAAGGATGGGTGTGACCAAGATCAATGGAAGTGTATGCCATTGCACATATGCTGATCCATTTGATCGAGTTGGCGGCCGCGTGGTATAATATTGTGTAAGATATGGGGGCGTTACGGTTTCGACGGAGAGTGCTGTGAGAGGCGCAGCGAGCCGAGATCCCACCTACTCGTTAATCGGTGGAAGCACGATAAGTGCCAACGATTACGCTTACGCTGCTTAATTAACTAAGTAGCCGTCCGACCCGATCTTCTCCCGAAAGCTCGGCTAGGGCGTCATCTAAGTCGGGATGCTTGCGTGTCAATTCTCGGAGGCACGCACTAAGAATATCGAGATAGTCCCCGGGCAGCGTGCCCGTGCGCGGCTCGTGGGGCGAAAACAAGTATGCGGGCTACGCTCGTAGAAGTGCCTCAAGTGGCCTTTTCGGACCCGGGTTCGACTCCCGGCGCCTCCACCATTTTTATGCGCTTTTCGGCGCTATGAATGAGGTTCGCAGTCTTATCCCATCAGGGAGGGCTGCGAATTGTTGCTTTATATGGGGCTGAGTCGATCTTACGACAATACGGGATGAGCGAATCGATTCTGCTTCGGGAAAAATGGCCTTATAGACGATTGCGTGATGCAAGCGGATCACGAGTGGGAATGGCTAGATTCTTGGCTTGTGGATGTCGGCACTGCTTTTCAGAATATGTTGCGGAAATCACAATTTGGATAATGCGGAGGAATAAGCGTGCACATGGAGAAAGTACCTTCGTTAAGGAGGTGTATTGTTATATGCAGGCTCGAATAGGTAAACCAGCTCCGGATTTCGAGACAGGGGCATTTGTTGCTGGTGAGTTCAAAAAAGTCAAACTATCAAACTATCGTGGTAAATGGGTTGTTCTATGTTTTTATCCGGGAGATTTTACATTTGTTTGACCTACTGAGCTGGCGGCGGTCGCCGTCAAGTATCCTGAGCTTCAATCCATGGGCGCGGAAGTGCTCGCGATAAGTGTCGACAGCAAGTTCAGTCACAAGATATGGCAAGAAACTGAGCTATCGAAAATGGTTGCAGGCGGGGTGCCCTATCCGATCCTGGCGGATCAGGGTGGAAAGATTGGTACTCTCTACGGGGTTTATGATGAGGAAGCCGGTGTAAATGTCAGAGGGCGGTTCATAATCGATCCAGATGGAGTTATCCAGGCGATGGAGGTATTGACGCCACCAGTGGGCCGTAACGTATCTGAGCTTGTTAGGCAGGTAAATGCTTACCAGCATCATAGAGCCACCGGCGATGTCATGCCCTCTGGCTGGGAGCCTGGGAAGCCAACGCTCAAGCCAGGACCTAGCTTAGTGGGTCGGGTATGGGAAGTTTGGAAGCCCGAACAGGCCTTCGGTAAGCGCTAGGACATGACGCAGTCTCGCGGGGAACCGTGTCGATGGGGGCCGCAAGGGCCTCCGTCCTTTCCGTACATTATGGGTTGTCACCAAACGCATCACGTAAGAATGCGCTGGCACATGCTGGTGATAGAAAGTTAACCATCGTTTCTAGCAACTGATTGTTCGGGATCCTAAGGCATCTCCTAGAGGTTCGCAGTATATCTTGAGATTGTTCTTGCAATCAAATGAGCATTCAACCGTAGATGTGCTGTGAAAAGTCAATAGCCGATGAACTTCAGACTATTACTGGCGGTCAGATCCCCGTTGATGTAAAAATGCCTTTTGTCCAGGTGAACAGTGGATCACCACATCGTTAGCTCCCTTGCTTAAGCCGCATCTGAGGTATCTGATAACGATGATGGTAATAGTGGCTCCGCTGATTTTGGGTACAGCGTAGCCGCGATGATAGAGCCTGAACCCAGAGTCTACAGTAATTTGTCTGTCTGAGACTACATACGCCCCGTGTATCTTCTTGTTTGGTTTGCTGAAGATGTAGCTTTTCGTGTGGTGCATGCTACTACAGTCACTGTCTCGGTTCCCACCTGCACAACAAAGTCTCTGCCTTTCCTTTAACCAGAATCTGTCTTTATCTAGTTGTAAACCTTCTTGGTGATGCACTCTGCTATCAAGAGGGCTTGCACTCGGCTTTTGTCGTTTGCTTGTATCCGATATGTGGATGACGATATCCCAAGGAGTGCGACGCCGAAGATTGCCAGCAGTATCAGGCTTGCCATAGATATGAGCATTGCCGATCCGTGCTGGCGACGCAAGAGTCGGCCATCCGCACGCCTCCCATTATTGCCTTATAACGACTGCAGTATCGGCGTATGGGGCCTTGATTGTGCAAGAATCCTTTGTCTGTTTGACAGAACCAAGCAGTAATCTGTATTCGCCTGAGCCGCTAGCGCGTTGGCTGAGATGTCTGTGATGATCAGTCTCTATAAGGATTAGGCCTTCGGCGTTTCATGAAGAGCGTCTATTGTGCGACGCTTCTATTCTTCCTCTTGTGATAGTCACAGATATCGCCCATGTCCTATTGGGTTCGATTTTAGCGGGGGCTACGTCCGTGTCTCGACTGAAAACTCCGTTGCCGGAAGCATTGAGAAGAAGTGCGACCCGTGCAAATCGATGGACTCAAGGGCAAGATTGGAGCAGCGCCGCGATTGTTACACCTAAACGTGATCAGAGCCTCGATGCCTCGCCTTCGGGGAATGTTATAGCATGAGCAAGTTATTGCGCGATAATCGCCCGGGTCTGGCTCGCATGGTACCTGTTAATGAAGGAATGCTCCCGAAACGGAAGATGAGGTCGAGTGGAGATAGACTGGCCGGTGCGGAGGATTTGGCATGACGCTGACGAAGAAATGAGCGCACATTCGTTTAACCATATAAGGATAGATGTAGGTGGAATCTGATTTGAAAGAAGAGCGAGTTACTGAGGCGTCCATCTCCTCTCTTAGGAGGCTTGCCAAGGAGCGTGGGTGGACAATGGAGGAAAGAGATATCGAACACGGTCGTCAGGCAAGGGTGAGCGATGGAGAGAACAAGGCGACCATCTCATTTTACACTACAGGCAAGGCACTCATTCAGGGTCGACCATCCTCGCTCACCGAGGAACTCGATTCTTGGTGGGCCGGTTCGCATTTGAATCGCAGCGCGTATGTGCCGCCTCCGAACTCAGGGCATGGCAGTGATGCTAACAAGCCCTCCTATTCAGGGCGTGCGCGCGCCAGAGGGGTTGCAAGGATCGGAATTGACGAGTCGGGGAAAGGCGACTATTTTGGCCCACTGGTAGCTGCAGGTGTTTATGTGGACGCTCAGACAGAGACTGAGCTTCTCAGCAGTGGCGTGCAGGATAGCAAGCGTCTGGCTGATAAGCGCATTATGGAGCTTTCAGGGTTGATAGTGGAAATATGTCCACATTCGGTTGTGGCCATTGGCCCTGCACGCTACAACGGGCTGTACAAGAAAATGGGCAATGTCAATTCCATGCTTGCGTGGGCTCATGCCAGATGCTTGGAGAACCTTCTTGAGACGGTCAGCTGTGAGCTTGCAGTGTCGGACCAGTTCGGCGACGAGTCATATCTTAAGAATGCTTTGATGCATCGAGGGAGGCAGATAACTCTGGAACAGCGGCCACGGGCCGAGGAGGATGTTGCGGTTGCAGCCGCCTCTATACTGGCCCGAGCCGAGTTCGTTCGCAGGTTAGAGTCCCTTTCTCAACAGGCCGGAGTTGAGTTGCCGAAGGGGGCATCAGATCCTCGCATTGTCGAAGTGGCTTCGGAGATCATTGCGCGCGAGGGACGGGACGCTCTCGCGAATTATGCTAAGGTTCATTTCAGGACTACTGACGCTCTGGGTGTATGACATACCTGTGCAGAAGCCCGGCGACGCGGCGCAATACTGCGATTTTTGGGGGTAGGTGTGATGACAG
The DNA here is from genome assembly GCA_012842765.1 of Bacillota bacterium. Taxonomy (GTDB): domain Bacteria; phylum Bacillota; class DTU025; order DTU025; family DTU025; genus UBA10085. Next base: position 5,324 of record DUWJ01000384.1, read on the forward strand.
AATATCAACGGCCACAGCAGAAGCGGAGCAGGATTGTAGGTACGCTGTTGATTGCTATAGGCTGTTTTCTTTTGGCGGCCCAGTTTCTCGACACCAGATTGGTTAGCCTCTTGGTACTCCCATTGCTTGGGTTCATCTTCCTTGCTTGGGGGACTGTTGGGGCGAACAAGGCAATGGCAATTCCAGGCGGCATACTATTGGGCATTGGTACAGGTGTGATAATGTCGGAGGAAGTATTCTGGTATCTTGGGCAACCGGCTTCAACCGGAGTCTTCCTGGTTTGTTTCGCCTTAGGCTGGCTCGTGGCCTATATCGTCTCTTACAAGACCGGAGGCAGAAAGACATCGTGGCTGCTTGTGTTAGGCGTCGTTCTTGCGGCTGTCGGCATTCCGCTTATCCTTGCTCAGACTGCGCCGGAAATTGTTAAGTGGATTGCCACGTATTGGCCTGCACTTTTAATTGCAGCGGGGATCATGCTCATCGTTCGAGGGGTCAAATAACGTGTCTGATGAGTGTGATATAACTCGTCCTGTGCAATCATGTTTTCCGCATGAGAAAGATAAGAGGGATATGGAGGTAGACAAGATGAAACCGAGGATTATCAAAGAAGGCGTGACTTGGGTGGGTGCGGTGGATTGGGACAGGCGCCTCTTCGATTGCCTAGTCCCCATTCCCGATGGGACTAGCTACAACTCATACCTGGTACAAGGCAAGGATAAGACTGTGCTTCTCGACACCGTTGACCCTAGCATGGTCGGGCAACTCGTGGACCATCTGTCGGATATTTCAACCATCGACTATGTAGTAGCCCATCATGCGGAGCAAGACCATTCAGGATCTATTCCGAAAATACTGGAAATGTATCCTGAGGCCAAAGTAGTCTGCACGCCGAAATGCGTAGAGATGCTCGTCGATCTTCTGCATGTAGACAGGCATAGGATCATCTCCGTGGAGGACGGAGACATGATCGATCTTGGAGGACGGACATTGAGGTTTGTTCACGCGCCTTGGGTTCATTGGCCTGAAACGATGTTCACATATCTGGAAGAAGACAAGATCCTCTTCACCTGCGATTTCCTCGGCTCTCACCTTGCCACGAGCCAGCTCTATTCGAAGAATGAGCCTGCAGAGGAGGCAGCTGCCAAGAGATATTTTGCTGAAATAATGATGCCGTTTGGCAGTATGATAGTGAAAAACCTCGATAAGATTTCGGCATACGACATAGAGATTGTGGCGCCCAGCCATGGCCCGATTCACGACAATCCCGAGTTCATAATCGAAAGATATAAAGAGTGGACCTCGGGGCCCATGAAGAACGAGGTTTGCATTGCCTATGTGAGCATGCATGGGAGCACGGCCGCAATGGTGGACGCACTAGTCGAAGAATTGGTTGAACGAGGAGTTGGCGTCAGGCGATTCGAGCTCACCGGGTCTGATACAGGCGCTATTGCTATGTCGCTGGTGGATGCGGCGACAGTTGTAATAGCCACGCCTACTGTGCTCGCAGGCGCTCATCCCGCTGCTGCCTATGTGGCCTTCCTCGCCAACGCTCTTAGGCCGAGGACCCGATATCTGTCGGTGCTTACTTCCTACAGCTGGGGAGGGAAGGCTGTTGAGCAGATCGCAGGGATGACTACAAATCTCAGAGCAGAGGTATTGGAACCGGTCATCTGCAAGGGACTCCCAAGGGAGGATGATTTTGCGGCGATTGCAAGACTTGC